>JAEUKG010001143.1 GCA_016794325.1 Myxococcales bacterium
GGCGCTGGTGACCCCGTGGTCGCCCCGCACGTACCAGCGCGCGCGCGACTGGAGGGTCTTCGCGCACGGGGGGATCGCCGCCGCCGTCGTCTCGGCGAGGCTCGGCATCGCGTCGTACACGCTCTCGGTGTCGGTGCCGCCGAGGGCGGGCAGGCGCGCCCGCAAGGTGTCGAGCTTCATGATCTCGCGGTGGCCGACGCGCACGCGCCGCACGACCTCGGCGGCGCGCCCGCGGATCGAGTCGACGCCGGTGCCGGACTCGCCCTCCGAGCGCAGCGCGTCGGGCCCGCGGCCGATGGCGTCGAGCTGGCGCTCGGTGGTGGTCGGCAGGAGCGCCCAGAGGATCTCCTCTTGGGTGAGCGAGCCGAAGCCCGAGAGCATCGTCTCGAGGTCCGCGCGCACCGCTCGCCCGAGGTCGAAGCGCATCCCGTCGACGACGAGGATCATCGACGTGCGCGCGTTGTGGAGGCGGGCGAGCTTCTGCGCGATCGCCGGCGCGTCGAGCACCATCTTGGGGCGCTTCGGGCGCGCGTAGAGCGTCGGGTAGACCATCTCGTACGCCTTGGAGAACGAGGTCTTGAACTCCGCCATCGCGCGCTCGGCGCGCGGGTCGTGCTCGCCGCGCCCGAGCGCCTCGAGCAGCGGGACGTACGCCGACGCGAAGGCGCTCTCCAGCGTCGCGAGCGACTGCGGGCCCTTGAGGGCCGAGAGCGCGTGGACGAACGGCCGCACGTCGACGGGCTTGGCGGGGGGCGGCGCCTCGACCGCGACCGCGGGCTCCTCGGGCGTCGGGGCCTCGTCGTCGATCTCGCCTTCGGCCACGCGGATCGCCTCCGGCGGCGGCGCGATCTCGAGCGGCGGCGCGGCGAACGGCGCGGGGCAGGCCTCGGCGATCGCGAGGGTCGCGGCCACGACCTCCTCCTCCTCGCGCGCCTCGTCCACCGCGGGCGCGGCCTCGGCCGGGGCTGGCGCGGTCTCTTCGCGCGCGGCGGGCGCCGCGGCCGGCCGCGGG
Organism: Myxococcales bacterium; assembly: GCA_016794325.1. GTDB lineage: Bacteria > Myxococcota_A > Polyangia > Polyangiales > Polyangiaceae > SXNL01. Next base: position 1,013 of record JAEUKG010001143.1, read on the forward strand.
GCGGCGACGGCGAGCTCGAGCGGGATCGGATCCGCGTAGGCGCCGAGATCGCGATCGCGGGAGTCGAGGAGCACGACGACCGGGCGCTCGCGCGTCGCCTTGGCGTAGAAGCGCACGATCGCGCTGTCGACCGACTCGAGCGCGCCCATCGGCGTCGCCGCCGGCTCGAGCGTGCCGAGCACGAGGGCGAGGCCGGATCGGCCGGCGCGGCGCACCCGGAAGAGCTGATCGCTCAGGCGCTCGTCGGCGGGCGTGCCTTCGCTGCCGCCGATGCCGGGCGCGACCTCGCCCTCCTCGGCGAGCGCGTCTTCGATGGCGGCGTCGACGGCCGCCTCGACGCGACCTCGCGCCGCCGCCGAAGGCTCCCAGCGCACGACGAGGGCGCCGTCGGTCGCGAGCTCCTCCGCGCGCGCGTCGCGCTCGGCCGCGTCGACGAACGCGAGCTCGCCCTCGAGCACCTCGTCGCGGAGCGTGGCGGCGGGGCTCGCCAGCGAAGGCGCGCTCGGCTCGGCGCGGCTGTCCGCGTTGGCCACGTCGACGCCGTCGAACAGGGAGCGCATGCGGGAGCGGAGGGTCTCGCTTTCTTCGTGCATGGGGTGGATGTGGGCACGAAAACGGGCGTTTGGCCCAATTTTCGCCCACCGAAAGCGAAACGGCCGCGTTGACCTGCCTCGGCGAGGGTCTTACGTTGAGGGGGTTCCCACCGCGTACCGCGTCTCCTTTCCATGATCCCCTTATGAGCAGGAACCAGGGTTGCAAGGGTCGCTCGGTGTGCACGCCGGACCATCTCTCCGGAGCTCTGGATAATTCGGAAGCCTGAAGCGCGATCATAGAGCATCCCACCTAGCCACTCGGCTAGGGGTTCATGCGACACGAGGCGCGGAGCGGTAGGAACGTTCGGAGGGGATCGCGGAGACGCGATCCCCTCCTCCTTTTTCGGGCTCCCTTCTCGGGGTTTCCTCTTTCGGGCTCAGGGGCCGCGCGTCTCGAGCTCGCGCCGAGCGCGGGCGAGGTCGGCGCACGTCGGCTCGGGGGAGCGTCCGGGGCCGCAGAGCTGCGCCTCGTAGTCGCGGGCCCACGCCGTCATCGTGGCCCGGCACGCGCGCCGGCCGCCGTGGGCCTCGAGGACGTTCAGGCTCTCGAGGGCGAGCACGGCGGCGTAGATCCCGGCCTCGGAGGATCGCCGCGCGATCCGGTCGAAGAGGACCGCCGCCTCTTCCCAGTGGCTCGACTCGAAGTACCGGCGAGCGATGGCGTATTCGGCTGCGTCCGCCTGCGCGAGCTCGATCGCCGTCGGGCTCGCGCGGGTCCCGCACACGAAGGCGCGGGCCTTCGCGAGGTAGGCCGTCACCTCGGGCCCGAGCGGCGTGGGGGTGACGTCGATCGCGCCACCTTCGCGGCGCTTGACCGTCTTCGGGGGCGGCAGGCGGCGCTCGGCCTCGAGGACGTCGACGGCGCTCACGGCGGGGACGGGGCTCGGGCACGCGCGGAGCCTGTCCGCGAGCGCCTCGTCGACGCACGCTGCGGGCGGGGGCGTCGGCGGCGGGCGCGGCGGCGCTGACGCCGCGCCGCGGGCGGAAGCGGTCGGGGCGCTGACGGGGGCAGGAGTCACCGGTGACGGGTCGCTCGCCGCGCACGAGACGGCCAGCGCGCTCGCGAGCGCGAGCATGAGCGCGGAGGCGTGAGCGCGCGTCGGGAGCATGGCGTGAGGATCGCACGGGAGGGCGCTGAAGCGAAGCCTCGCGAGCCGCGTGCGCGTGTGCGTTCGCGTTCGCGTTCGCGTTCGCGTTCGCGCTCGCGTTCGCGTTCGCGTTCGCGTGTGCGTTCGCGCTCGCGCTCGCGTTCGCGTTCGCGTTCGCGGCAAGAGGGAAGAGGGAAGAGGGATACTCCGCCGTCCCGTCGAACCTGGCCGCGTTGGCGTCGTTCCACGACGTCGTCAAGAGACTCTGGCACCGTTCGCTCCAACGACGAAGCCAGCGCGCTCGACGGACCCGAGAAACGCGCTGCGCGTTCGTGAGGTCGCTACCCGCTGCCCGCGCCCCGCATCCATCCTCGCTGGCCGGAGACGAGGTTCGCTGCCCGCTGACCCGAGCCCCGTGCGGGAAATCCGCTCGGCGGGTTCCGTCCGCGGGGCGGCCCGAAAGGGCCGTCGCTACCGGAGCGGAGGGGGCGCGCGGTGGTCGCGTGGAGGTGTGCGGTCGTGCTACGGCTCGCAGGATGGAGAGAGCCAGGGTCCTCGTTCATGGGGCGACCGGGTATACGGGCAAGCTCGTGTGCGCGGAGCTCGCGCGGCAGAAGACTCCGTTCGCGGTGTCGGGGCGAAACCGCGAGAAGCTCGAGGCGGTCGCGCGTGAGCACGGGGCGGCCGAGGTCGTCGTCCTCGACATCCGCGATCGCGCGGCGGTCGAGGCCGCGGTGCGCGATCGCGCCATCGTGTGCGCGTGCGCGGGGCCGTTCGCCCAGGTGGGGGAGCCGATCGTCGGCGCGTGCGCGCGCCTCGGCGTGGGCTACGTCGACACGACCGGAGAGCAGCGCTTCGTCGTCGACATGGCGGAGCGTTGGGGCGCCGAGGCCGAGAAGACGGGCGCCTTCCTCGTCCCGGGGATGGCCTACGAGATCGCGCCCGCCGACTGGGCGGCCCACGTCGCGGCCGAGCGCGTGAAGGGCGCCCCCGAGACAATCGACATCCTCTACGCGAACAAGGTCGACGGCGGGTACGGCGCGGCGACGTCGCGCGGGACCAAGCTCTCCGCGCTCGGGATGCTCGGTGAGCGGGACACGTACCAGTTCGTCGCCGGCAAGCTCGTGCGCGAGCCGCCCGCCGAGATCGTCCGCTACTTCGCGCTGTCGAGCGGCAAGCGCATCACCGGCGTCTCGTTCCCGAGCCTGGAGGCGGTCGTGGTGCCGAAGCACACCGGCGCCCGGACGGTGCGCACGTTCATGGCGGTCGGCGAGGCGGCGGGGCGCGCCCTCCATGGCGCGCGCAAGGTCACTCCCTTCTTCGCGAAGGGGATCTCCAAGATCGGCGCGCGCTTCGTCGGCACGTCGCGCGAAGGCCCGCCGCCGGACGAGCGCGCGCGCTCGGTGTTCGAGATCGTCGCCGTCGCATCGATCGACGACAAGAAGGGCGTCGCTAGGCTCAAGGGGCGCGACATGTACGGCCTGACCGGCAAGCTCCAGGCGTACGCGGCAGCGCGCGCGCTGGCCGGCGCCGTGCACGCGAAGGGCCTCGTCGGGCCGAGCGTCGCGTTCCCGCCGGACGAAGCGCTCGACGCGTTCGCGGCCGAGCTCGAGCTCTCCTGACGCGGAGCGCGCTGACCGCTCGGAGCTCGCCCGACGCGGAGCGAGCCTGACACGGAGCGCTCGCAGCTCGCGCGCCCACGCCCACGCCCGCGCCCACGCCCGCGTCCACGCCCGCGCCCGCGCCCGCATCCGCGCCCGCGTCCGCGCCCGCATCCGCGCCCACGCCCGCGCCCGCGTCCGCGCCCGCGCCCGCATCCGCGCCCGCGCCCGCGCCCGCATCCGCGCCCGCGTCCGCGCCCGCGCCCACGCCCGCGTGTGCTCAGCGAGGGCATCGACCGCCTCGCGAAGGGACGACAATGCGCTCGGGCCGTCGCCCACGCTGCAGGCGCGGAGTGCGAGGACGTGGGACAAGAAACCACGTGTCCGCGTTGGCCGGAGCGGGATACGCTTCAACGCTGGGAGGCTCTCGATGAGGAAGTGGACCTGGCTCGCTGGTCTCGTTGCGTGCGCCGCCTGCGCTCCCCCTTCGGGTGAAGGCTCCTCCCTGCCGCCCGCGCCCGGCGGCGTCGCCGTGGCGGCCCGTCACGCCGACTACGGGACGGCGTCGCTCGTCGCGGGCGGCCCGGAGATCGTGCTGACGACGCGCGAGCGCGCATTCGACCTGACCGTCGCGCACGTCCAGGCCCACCGCCACCTCTGGGGGATCCGCGACGCGCGCGCCGAGCTCACCCTCGCGCGCAGCCGCACCGACGAGCTCGGGATGCACCACGTGCGCATGCGCCAAACGGTTCGCGGGGTGCCGGTGTGGCTCGGCGAGATGCTCGCCCACTACGACGCCACCGGTCGGCTCGTCGAGATCTCCGCGGTGTGGGCGCCGGGGGTGCACGACGTCGACACCACCCCCGCGCTCTCGCTCGAGGAGGCGGTGGCGCGCGCGGCCGCGGCGATGCGCGGCGACCGCCCCGAGCTCGAGGGCGACGAGCTCGCCGTCGAGCGCCCCGAGCTCGTCGTCTTCGCACCCGCCGGGCGGGCGCCGGCGCTCGCGTGGCACGTCGCGCTCCGCGCCCTCGGGGATCACACCGCGCTCGTGCGCGCGCTCGTGGACGCCAAGACCGGCGACGTGCTCGACCGCTTCGACGACATCCAGACGATCGCCGCGACCGCGACCGGCGCCACCGGCAAGTCGCGCACGATCGAGGTGTCGCAGTCGGGCGCGACGTACCAGATGATCGACGCGGGCCGGAAGGTCACGACCTACACCCTGACCAACCAGCAGATCACCGGCAACGGCACGCTGGTGACGAGCAACACGCTGACGTCGTGGGATCAAGCGGCGACGCTCGGCAAGGGCGCGGCCGTCGACGCGCACTACCACGCCGAGCAGATCTTCGACTTCTACAAGAAGACGTTCAACCGCAACGCGATCGACGGCAAGGGCGCCGCCATCGTCTCGCGCGTCCACTACGGTCAGGGCGTGGACAACGCGTTCTGGGACGGCACGCGCATGAGCTACGGCGACGGCAGCACTCGCCTGAAGAACCTCGCCGCCGCGCTCGACGTCGCGGCCCACGAGTTCACCCACGGCGTGACGACCAACGAGTCGGGCCTCGTGTACCAGAACGAGTCGGGCGCGCTGAACGAGTCGATCTCCGACGTGATGGGCGCGGTCATCGAGCACGGCTTGCTCCCGAACGACACCAACAACATGGTGCTGGGCGAGGGCTCGGCGGTCGGGCAGCCCTACCTCCGCAGCATGGTGAACCCGACGTCGGGGAGCCCGCCCCAGCCGGCGCACATGACCAAGCTCGTGAAGACGACGCAGGACAACGGCGGCGTGCACATCAACTCCGGCATCCCCAACAACGCGTTCGCCCTCATGACGATCGGCGGGACGAACTCGGTCTCCAAGATCTCGATGCCGAAGGGCATCGGCTGGGACGCGTCGGCCAAGGTCTGGTACCGGATGAACACCGACCTGCTCACCACCGGCTCGAACTTCGCGGCCGCGGCGGCGGCGAGCTCCCGCGCGGCGAAGGACCTCGGCCTCACCCAGACCGAACAAGACATCGTCGAGTGCGCGTGGATCGCGGTCGGCGTCGTCCCCGGGACGTGCAAGGCGTCCGCGACGACCGCGCCCGCGTCCACACCGCCGCCGGCCTCGTCGTCGTCGTCGGGCGGGAGCTCCGGCGCGGCGAGCGGCGGGGGCGGCGAGGCCTCGCCCACCGAGCCCGGAGGCAACCCGGATCAAGGCGTCGCGCCCCCGGCGCAGACCTCCGACGGCGGCGGCTGCTCGTCGTCGCCGCGCGCTCCCCTCGACCTCGCGCCGCTCGCCCTCGTGGGCCTCGGCGCGCTCGTCGCGCGCCGGCGGCGCCGCTGATCGACCGCGGCCTCGCTCAGGGCGAGGCCGCGATCCAGTCCCTGACCTTCTGGAGGCCCACCGTGTCGACCGTGTGGCTGCCGAGGGGAGGCATCTGTCCGAGCTCGTCGCTCGTGCGCCGCGCCGCGAGGAAGACGACGCCGCTCTGGTCGGGATCGCCGGACGTGATGCGCGTGGGCGGCCCCCCCGCGAAGACGGTCATCGGCTTGCCCACGGTGGTGGTGTACGTGGGCAGCTCCGAGAGCTTGGGCGGGGTGTCCGACAGGAGCGCCTTCGCCGAGAGCTTCACGTCGAGGCCCACGTAGTTCTGGGGCGCGGTGGGCGCCGAGCTGTGACAGGACGCACAGTTCGAGTGGAGATAGCCGAGCGCGGCCGCGCCCTTCCCGGTCGCGTCCTCGGGGATGGTGATCGTGGTCCTCGCGGGGGGCGCGGTGAGGAGGTTCTCGGCGACGAGCTTGGCGAGCGTGAGGCCCTCGGCGCCGGGGAGCGCGAGGTTCACGGCCTCGAAGCCGAGCAGCCGGTCCGACTGGCCGAGGTGGCAGGAGTCGCAGCGATCGGTCGGCGGGATCTCGAACGTGCTGCCGTTCACGTTCTTCTCGCCGACGTCGAGGCGCTCGGCGTCGGTCTCGCCGGCGTTCCAGCGGTAGGTCGTCTTCTTCCACAGCGTGGGCGACGTCTTCACGTAGTAGCGCGTCTCGGTCCGCTTGCCGTCAATCTGGAACTCCTTCCACACCTTGGTGCCGACGGGCATCTTCCACTCGTCCATGTCCGAGGTGTCGATCTTCTGGCCCGGCGGGAGGTGGATCCACCGGCCCTTGCCGGCGCCGTCGGTCCAGAACGGGATGGCGGGCTTGAACGGCCGCGCGCCGTCGGCGACGGCCTTGGTCTTGATGTCGGTGTAGAGGCCGGTGCACGACAGGTGCTGCTGGAGGCCGCCGGCGCCGAGGTCCTCGTTGCAGTCGAGGCCGCCGCCGCCGCTCGACGACGAGCCGCCCTCGGCGCCGACCGATCCCTCGGGGCTCCCTCCGTCGGGCACCACCGCGGGCGCCGGGTCGTCCGAGGTGCACGCCGCGGCGCCGGCGACGCCGACGGCGCCGAGGACGGCGACCCAAGACGCGAAGGCGCGCGCGAGTCGCGCGCGAGGCCAAGAAACCGCGGACGAGCGGAAGTTTCTCATCGTCGTCCAGTGTACGCGCTCCTATGATGTCAGGCCACATGGAGCGGCCGCGCGTAGGGATCATCATGGGCTCCCAGTCCGACTGGGACACCATGCAGCACGCGGCGACCCAGCTCGACGAGCTCGGCGTCGCGTACGAGGTGAGGGTGGTCTCGGCGCACCGGACGCCGGACCTCCTCTTCGAATACGCCACCACCGCCGAGGCCCGCGGGCTCGCGGTCATCATCGCCGGGGCCGGGGGCGCGGCGCACCTGCCGGGGATGGCAGCGGCGAAGACGACGCTGCCCGTCCTCGGCGTCCCCGTCGAGTCGAAGGTGCTCCGCGGGGTGGACTCGCTCCTGTCGATCGTCCAGATGCCGGCCGGCGTGCCGGTGGCGACCTTCGCGATCGGCAAGGCCGGCGCCACCAACGCCGCGCTCTTCGCGGCCCAGATCCTCGCCCGCCTCGACGTGGAGCTGCGCGAGCGGCTCGTGCAGCACCGCGACGCGCAGACGGCGCGGGTCCTCGCGTCGCCCGATCCGCGAGGGGTGAAGCCGTGACCGTCGGCGTCCTCGGGGGCGGGCAGCTCGGCCGGATGATGGCGCTCGCCGGCTATCCGCTCGGCCAGCGGTTCGTGTTCCTCGACCCCGGGGCCGAGTCGTGCGCCGGGCACGTCGGCGATCTGCGCGTCGGCGCCTACGACGACGAGGAGCGCCTCGCCGAGATCTCCCGTCGCGCCGACGTCATCACCTACGAGTTCGAGAACGTCCCGGTGGCTTCGGCGCGCTACCTCGCCGAGCGCGCCAAGGTGTTCCCTCCGCCGCGCGCGCTCGAGGTGAGCCAAGATCGGCTCGCCGAGAAGACGTTCTTCGCCGCGTCGGGGATCGCCACCCCCGCGTTCGCGCCCGCGAGCTCGCGCGAAGAGCTCGAGCGCGCGGTGGCCAAGGTCGGGCTGCCGGCGGTCGTGAAGACGCGCCGCTTCGGCTACGACGGCAAGGGGCAGATGGTGCTCCGCGCTCCCGGCGACGTCTCCGCGGCCTGGGACGCGCTCGGGGCGGCGCCGCTCATCGTCGAGGCCTTCGTGGCGTTCGACGCCGAGGTGTCGGTGATCGCGGTGCGCGGCCGCAGCGGCGAGGCGCGCGTGTACCCGATGGTCGAGAACGAGCACCGGGGCGGCATCCTCCGCGTGTCGGTGCCCTCGGGCCCGGCGATCACGCCGGCGATGCAGCAGGCCGGGGAGGCGATCGCGGCTCGGGTCCTCACCGAGCTCGACTACGTCGGCGTGCTCGCGGTGGAGCTCTTCGCCAAGGGCGGGGAGCTGCTGGTGAACGAGATGGCTCCCCGCGTGCACAACTCGGGGCACTGGACGATCGAGGGCGCCGAGACGAGCCAGTTCGAGAACCACGTGCGCGCGATCACGGGGATGCCGCTCGGCTCCACGCGCGCGGTCGGCTCCTCGGCGATGGTGAACCTCATCGGCAAGATGCCCCCGCGCGACGCGCTCCTCGCGCTCGACGGCGTCCACCTCCACTCGTACGGCAAGGACGGCGCGCCCGGCCGCAAGATCGGCCACGTCACGGTGCGCGCCCCGTCGCAGCCCGAGCTCGCCGAGCGGCTCGCGCGCGTGCGCGCGATCGTCGACGCCGCCGGCTGACCGCGGCCCGCCGGTCAGCGCCGTCGCGCGCCGGATCGCAGGCGCGCCGCGAGCGCGTCGGCGAAGAGCGAGCCGAGCTC
>JAEUKG010001106.1 GCA_016794325.1 Myxococcales bacterium
GGCGTCGTCCGCTGGGTGACGGGCGGGACGTCGGGGGCGGTGATCGCGCCTCGCGTCGGCGGGGGGAGGGGCGCGGTCGCGGGCGCGAGCTCGCCGCCCGCGAGCACCGTCGCCACGTCCTCGAGCGAGGGCCGCGCGCGCGTGTCGCGCGTGACCATGGCGTCGACGACGGCGCACAGGGCGGGCGGCAGGTCCGGCCGCCGCTCGCCGAGCGGTCGTCGCAACCCCTGGGTGATCGCCTTGAGCACCTGACCCATCTCGCGGCCGAACGGGTGCACCCCGGTGAGCGCCTCGTCGAGCATCACCCCGAGGGCCCACACGTCGGCGCGCGCGTCGAGGTCGCGCTCCCCGAAGAGCTGCTCCGGCGCCATGTACGCCGGCGTGCCGAGCACCGTCCCGGTGGACGTGAGCGAGGGCGGCCCCGCGTCCTCGTCGTCGCGGCGGAGCTTCTTGGCGATGCCGAAGTCGAGGACCTTCACCCCCGACGGGGTCAAGAACACGTTCTCGGGCTTGAGGTCGCGGTGCACCACCCCGCGCTCGTGGGCGGCCCGCACCCCGGCGATGACGCCCTCGAAGATCGCCGCGCAGCGGGCGACGTCGAGCGAGGTGTGCTTCTGGAGATAGTCGCGGAGCGGCTCGCCGTCGAGGAGGTCCATCACGATGAACGGGGCGCCAGCCTCCGTCTCGAGGACCGCGCGCACCCGCGCCACGTTCGGGTGCTCGACCGCCATCGCCGCCCGCGCCTCGTACGCGAGGCGCGCCTGGTTCTTGGGCTCCGTCTCGCGGCCGGCCTTGAGGAGCTTCACCGCGCAGCGGTCGCCGGAGGGCAGGTGGGTCGCCCTCCACACGACGCCCATGCCGCCTTCGCCGAGCTTCTCGTCGAGGCGGTACTCGCCCGCGACGACGGCGCCGGAACCGATCTCCTCCTCGACGATCTCGAGCATCGATCAGCGAGCTCCGGCGCAGCTCCCGTGCAGCGTGTCGGCGTCGAACGCCCTCCGGACCGTCTCTTCGCGGCTCTTCGGGTCGAGCGCGGCCAGCGAGGGGAGCATCCCCTCCCGGAACACGCGGAAGGCCGTCTTGCAGTCGCCGGCGCGCGCGACGCAGCGCGACACGTTGGTGTTCGCCGAGAGCGTCGCGTTCGTGAGGGGGTCGCCGAAGGGCCGCTTGGGGATGGTGGGGTCGAGGCGCACCACGGCGTCGCGCCAGCGCAGGCACTCCGCGGTCGTCGCCCGGACCTGGCCCGCGCTCGCCATCGTGAGCCGGTACGACGCGACGAGCGCCTCGTCGCGGGGTGAGAGCTTGGTGCCCTCGCAGTACACCTGGACCATCGCGTCGATCGTGTCCTCGCTGCCGCGGACCGTCGGATCGGAGACGGGCGACGTCTGGCGCATGAACGCCTTGGCGGCCTCGCAGTCCCCCGCGAGCATCATGCAGGTGGCCCGGCCGGCGGCCCAGCCCGACGACGGCGACGTGGACCGGCTCGCCGGCGGGGTCAAGGCGTCGAGGGCGTCGAGCTCCTTCAGGCACTCCTTGCCGTTCCGCTGCGTCATCGCGGTCTGGGCGCGGTTCGAGTGGACGAGGATCTCTCCGCTGACGTCCTTCACCGGGGGCCCGCTCCCCGACGGCGGCACCCCGCCCGCGGGCCGGAGCCGCCAGGCCGCGACGCCGGTGCCGATCACCCCGAGCACGAACGCGAGCGGGATCGCGAGCCATATCACGATAGGGATACGTCGCGGCGGAGGGCCGGCGGGCGCGGGCGCGGGGGCGGGCAGCGGGCGCGTCGGCTCGAGGCCCCACGCCGCCGCGGTCGCAGGGGGCGGCGGGGCGGCGGCGGGCCGCACGAGCGCCATCGGGCGCGTGCCCGCCTCGCGCATCGTCTCCGCGGCCGCCGTGGCCCCCGCGAGCTCTGCGCGGACCTCGGCCAGGGACGGGCGGTCCTCGCGCCGCCGCGCGAGCATCCGGTCGACGAGGCTCGTCACCGCGCGCGGCAAGTCCGGCCGGACGTGGGCGAGGGGAGGGATCGGATCGCTCGTGATGGCGCACAGGAGCGGCCCCAGCGACTCGCCCTCGATCGGACGCGCCCCCGAGAGGCACTCGTAGAGGACGACGCCGAGCGACCACACGTCGGAGCGCCCGTCGAGCTCGTCGCCGTAGACCTGCTCCGGCGACATGTACGAGGGCGTGCCGACGATCGTGCCCGACTGGGTGAGCGAGTGGACCTCGGTGCCGGCCGACGAGTGGATGCGCTTGGCGATGCCGAAGTCGAGGACCTTCACCCCATGGCGCGACAAGAAGACGTTCTCGGGCTTGAGGTCGCGGTGCACCACGTTGTTCGCGTGGGCGGCCTCGATCGCCAGCGACACCGGCCCGAGGATCGACGCGCACTCGGCGATGGTGAGGGTGCGGCGGCGGGTGAGCATCGCCCGCAGCGACTCGCCCTCGAGCAGCTCCATCACCACGAACGGGCCGACGTCCGGGCTCTCGCCGACGTCGAGCACCCGCACCATGTTGGGGTGGCCGATGCGCATCGCCGCCCGCGCCTCGCGCAGGAGGCGCTCGCGCTCCCTCGGGTCGACGCCGCCTTCGCGCACGAGCTTGATGGCGAAGATCGCGCCCGCGGCGTCGCGCGCCGACCACACGACGCCCATGCCGCCGGCGCCGATCACGCGCTCGAGGCGGAAGCGCCCGGCGATCGTCGCGCCGGGAGACAGCGGTAGGGGGGCCGTCACCATCCGCCCACATCGTAGCCGACGGGACGCAACTCTTTCGCGGCAGACGCGCGTCTCGCGCCTGGTCGGGCTCTCACCCGCGAGAATTGCCCGAAGAAACCGCTCGCGAAACCGTACGGCACGGGTCTTGATTCCCGGCCCGCCCCGATGGAAGCCAGCCTCCTGCGCCGCCGGGCGCCCGCCCCCAGCGGCGTCGCCCTCGCCCAGAAGGGCTTTCGGCCCTTCTTCCTCGCCGCGCCCCTGTTCGCGGGCGCGGTTATCCCGTTGTGGATAGGCGTGCTCCACGGGCACGCCCTGCCCGCGGGCTACTTCGATCCGGTGACGTGGCACGGCCACGAGATGGTGTTCGGCTTCGCGGTCGCGGTCATCGCCGGGTTCTTGCTCACCGCGGTGGGGAACTGGACGGGCCGTGAGACGGCGGTGGGGGCGCCGCTCCTCGGCCTCGCGGGCCTCTGGGCCGCCGGGCGGGTCGCCGTCATGCTCGCGCCCTGGCTGCCCCGCGGGGTGCCGCTGGCCGTCGACGGCGCGTTCTTGCCGGCGCTCGCGGCGACGCTGGCGCGACCGCTCGTCGCCGCCGGAAACCGGCGCAACTTCGTCATGGTCGCGATCGTGCTCGGCCTCGGCGCGGCGTCGGTGGTGGTGCACCTCGACGCGCTGGGCGTGCTCCCGGGCGCGGGGCTCCGCGCGAACCGGGTGGGGGTGGACCTCGTCATGGTCGTCACCCTCGTCATCGCCGGGCGCGTCTTCCCGATGTTCACTCGCAACGCTTCGGGGGTGCAGAGCATCCGATCGGTGCCGGCGCTCGACGTGGCGTGCCTCGTGGGGATGGCGCTCGTGACCGCGCTCGACGCGGCGGGCGTGCCCCAGGCGGCGTGGCTCGCCGGCGTCGTCGGCGCCGTCGCGGCGGCGCGGACGGCGCGGTGGGGGGCGCGGCACTCGCTCCGCGAGCCCCTCCTCTGGGTGCTGCACGTCGGGCACGCGTGGATCCCGATCGGCCTCGCGTTGCGCGCGCTCGCGAGCGTGACCCCGCTCGTGCCCGCGTCGGCGAGCACCCACGCGCTCACGGTGGGCGCGATCGGGACCCTCACGATCGGGATGATGGCGCGCGTCTCGCTCGGGCACACCGGCCGCGTCCTCGCCGCGCCCCCCGCCGCCCGGACGGCGTTCCTGCTCGTGACGGCGGCCGCGCTCGTGCGGGTCGCGGCGCCGGTGGTGGCGCCGGCGCACACGAGCGCGGCGCTGGTCGTGGCGGGGGCGTGCTGGAGCGCGGCGTTCGCGCTCTTCCTGGCCGGCTACGCCAAGATCCTCGTCGGCCCGCGGGTGGACGGCAAGCCCGGCTGAGGGCGCGTCAGCGGGGAGCGACCCGGTAGACCGTGCTCTGGCTCGCGAAGACGGCGGGCCCGTCGGACGCGAAGAGCGTCGCCTCGTGGTCGAGGTCGGACGCGAGCACCTCGCCGCCGGCGCCGTCTGCGCTCACCCGCGCGATCGACCCGTCGCACCGGCGCTTGGCCGGGTCGGTGTAGAGCACGACCAGCCCTCCGCGCGCGGAGGGCTGGACGGCGCGCACGTGGACCCCTCGAGGGAGCTGGGCGATCGGGCGCGTCGGGCCGCCTTCGCGGAGCGGGACGCGCCACACCGTCGCGTCGGGGTCGGTGTAGTAGAGCGCTCCGTCGACCGCGACGAGCTTCGTCGCGGTCGCGCGCACGACGACGTGTGAGGGCCCACCCTCCGCGCCGACCCGCCGGATCGCGTCGCCGTCCTGGAAGTAAAGGTGTCGGTCGACGATCGCGAGGTCCCCGACCTCGTACCCGACGAGCTCGACGACCCGTCCGCGTCCCGAAGGCGCGGACGACGAACGGTCGAAGGTGAAGAGGGGGCGCGCGCTCCCGCCGGAGAGAGGCGCGACCTGGAGCACGTCGGACAAGATGTAATATACACTTGTCTCGTCGAAGACGAAGGGCGCCTCGGCGGGGACGCGCGCCGTCACCGAGCCCCCCGGCTCGATCGTCACGAGGAAGCTCGGCCCCCCTCGCCCGTACTCGACCCAGGCGACGCCGCTCGCGCCGTACGGCGCGAGCGAGCCCGAAGCGACGCCCTCGGCGATCCGACCCTCCCCGTGCTGCCAGAGCCGATGAGCGTGGTCGCTCCAGTAGACGCGTTCTCCTCGCGCGACGCCCTCGGTGGGGTGGCTGGGGAGGGCGGCGATGACCTCGCCGCCCGAGGGCGAGCAGGCGACCGTCGCGGACGCGCTCTCGCCGCTCGACGGCGCCGCCGCGGGAGCAGCCTCCAACGGCTCACCGACGTCGCCCGCGTTCGCACACCCCACGACACCCGCCAGCAGCACCATCACGAAACGCCGAAACTCCATGGCCGTGGGGGAGCAATCGTCGTTCCCGAAGATCCGGCAGTGGTTTCGCGGGGCTCGGCCCGACCTGGGGCCTCGTCACGATCTTCGCGCGATCCGGGGTCCGTGTGTGCACATGTCGCCGTGCGCACGCTCGCGCCTACTCCTGCGCGAACGTGATCGGGACCGCCACCGTCGCCGGGGGCTTCGTGGGCGGCGTCAGCTGCATGGTGCGGAACACCCGCGCCACGCACTCGGCGACGGCGGCGGAGATCCCGGTGTTGGTCGTCGCGGCGGCCTGGGTGATCTCGCCCTTGCCGTCGACGGTGATCGTGACGACGAGCTTGCCGCTCATCGACGGGTCCTGGGCGAGGCCCTGCCGGTAGCAGCTGCGCACGCGGGCGCGCGACATCGCCATGACCCGCTCGAGGTCGGTCACGCCCGGCACGCCGGGGACCGCCCCGAACGTCGCGTTGCCGCGCGGCACCTTCGCCGAGGGCAGGCTCGACGAGGGCTGCGTCAAGAGCCCCGACGTGTCGGAGCGGGGCGCGGGGTCGGTGGGATCGGGCGGCTTCAGATCGGGCACCCCGAGCGTGGGAGCGAGGCACTGGGTCACGAACTCACCCACAGTGTCCGGGCGGCTCGGGCTCCCGACGCGCGCGAGCTCCGGGCAGGACCAGTGGCACGCGCGCTCCTCGCTGCACGGGGGCAAGCGCGCCGCGTCGCGCTCGAACCTCTGCAGCTCGGCGAGGTCCTCTCTCTTGCCGCCGTAGAACCCCGACAGCGCGACGAGGCGCGGCCCGAGCGCGCGCGACGCGAGGTAGGGCTCGAGCGCCTTCCGACCGCCGGGGCGGCCGGCGAGGGTCGCGCCGTAGCTCACGACCTCGTCCAAGCCCATCGGGGTCTTGTCGTCGACCGGGAGCCTCGCCATGAAGTCCGCGAGCGGGAGCTCCGGCTGTCGCGACAGGAGGTGCCGGGCCGCGTGGAACCGCGCGAGCGGGGTCTTGCCTCCGAAGAGGCCGAGGAGCACCGGCGTGGGGGCGTCGGCCTTGACGAGGAGCGCGGACGCCTGCTCGCGGACGTCGTCGTCCCCGTGCGCCCGATCGCCGGCGATCGCCGCGATCGCCGCGACGTGCGGGGCCAGGGCCTTCGCGTGGGGGCCGAGCGCGCGGAGCGCGTCGGCGCGGCTCTTCGCGCGATCCGTGGCGTCCGCGGCGCGCGCCACGAGCTCGGCGACGGCGTCGGGGGTGCCCAGCGCGCGCAGCGCCTGCAGGCCGCGGTCGCGCTCGCTCGCGCGGTGGGCCTCGAGCTGAAGCGCGCGCTGCTCGGCCGTCGGAGCGACGCGCGCCGCGCGGTTCGCGGCGTCGACCTCCGCGCGCGCCTTCTCCGCCCACGCCTCGCCGCGCAGGGACGCGTCGCGCTTCGCGAGGGCCTCGACCGCGCGAGCCTTGCTCGGCTCGTCCCCGACCTCCGCGACGAGCGCGGCGAGGGTGCGGGGGTCGGCGCCCGGCTCCGCGAGCAGCGCCGGCGTGTGCGTGAGGCTCTCGGGACCGAGCAGGCGGAACGTGTGCATCGGCCCGTACCGCTGCATGGGGTCCGCGATCCGCGCGAGCGTGTCGCGCCGGGCCCACTCGAGGAGGGCCGCGCGGAGCGCGACGCGCGTCGGCGCGTCGGCGAGCTGACGGGAGAGGAGGGCGTAGACGAGGTCCTTGGCGGCGAGCGTGGGGTCGGCGGCGCCGGCGGGGCGCTCGGCGGAGACGAGCCGGGCGAGCGCGGGCGCCAGCGCAGCGACGACCGCGTCTCGGTCGGTCGCGGGCAGGTCGGTGAGCGCCTTCAGCAGGAGATCGATCCCCACGCGGCGGCCCCTGCGCTCGAGGCGGAGCAGCGCGAGCCCGGCGTCACGTCGCAGGTCGGTCGCGCGCTTGGGGCTCGCGACGACCTCCGCGAGGCGCTCGGGTCCGCGCTCGTCGCTCGCCTCCCACTTCGCGAGGTCGCTCGCGCCGGGGGCGCATGCCGCCGCGCAGGCGAGCGCGGCGACGGCGACGAGCGCGCGCGCCTTCACGGCGCCTCGGGGAGCGCGAGGAGCACGTCGGGGAAGAGCTCGCCCCCGTCGGAGCGCTGCACCAGCGCCTCGATCGCGCGGACGACCGCCTCGAGCGGCGTCGCCTCGGGCGCGGCGAAGACCACCTGCGTCTCGTCGGCGAAGTCGGCGGACGACTCCTTGATCCGCTTCGCGCACGCGGTGAGGGCGTCGTAGTCGAGCGCGCCGTCTTTGGCGGGCACGCTCCGCCCTCGGCCCACGTCCTCGCAGCCGGCTGCGACGTGGCGACCCCGCGCCGAGACGTCGAAGCCGTCGGATCGCTGGGCCACGACCAGGTCGAGCGACGGTGCGGCGCTCCGCAGCCCGGCGCGAGCCGGCGGCCGGTCGTCCTTGATCCGCGGCGGCCCGTCGCCCCGC
Source organism: Myxococcales bacterium (assembly GCA_016794325.1). Lineage (GTDB taxonomy): Bacteria > Myxococcota_A > Polyangia > Polyangiales > Polyangiaceae > SXNL01. The sequence goes on from JAEUKG010001106.1 coordinate 7,535, forward strand.
GCGACGACGACGCCGATCGCGCCGAGGCCGGAGGGCGATCTCGCCGCGAGCCACGTGCCGCCGCCGCCCGCGGCGTCGATCGTGTGCACGATCTCGACGAGCATGCGGTACGGCGTGCCCTTGTCGGCGGCGAGGAGGACGCGCGGCGCGCGCCCGAGGAGGTCCCGCGGGACGGGGCGTGAGAGCGGCTTCGCGGTGATCGGCACGAACGGCGCCTGACCGGGGCCCTCTCGGGCCGCGTCCGGGAGCTTCGGGAACGCGCGGACCGCCACGCCGAGGGGCATGACGTAGACGTCGTCGCGCTTGCTCGGCTTGTCCTCCGCGGCGAACCCGAGCCCGGGATCGGCGGGGACGGCGGCGACGGCGTACGGATCTCCGTCGATCGAGAGCTCCCTCCTCGAGAGGACGACGATCTCGCGCTCCGCGCGCGGCGAGTAGCGCCTTCGGCTCGACGGGAGGTCGAGATCCTTGGCCGCCGCGACGGCGGCCCGGAGGGGCGCGTCCGCGGGGGGAGGGGGCCGGCTCCGCGTGCAGCCGGCCGACGCCACGAGCGCGAGCGCGAGGATCGCGCCCGCGGCGTGGCCTGTCGTGGGTCGGGGGTCGAGCACGGGTCCTCGCGCTCATTGTGGACGAGCCGCGGGGCCGGGGAAAGCGCCACGGGCGCGGGGCCGGCGTCCCCGCGCGGGGTTCCTGGTAGAATCGACGTCGTGGTTCAATCGAGGGTCGGCGCGGCGACGATGGCGGTGCTCCTCGCCGTCGGCCTCGGCGCGGTCGGCGGCTGCATCGTCCTCGGCGACTTCGCGCCCCTCGCGTCGGGGCCGTCGCTCGACGCGTCCGCCGACGCGCCGAACGAGGGCTCGGCGCTCGTCTGCTCGCCGGGCGAGCGGCGATCCTGCTACGCGGGGCCCCCGGCGGCGGCGGGCGTCGGCGCGTGCGCGCGCGGCTCGCAGGCGTGCCTGCCGGATCGGAGCGGGTACGGCGCCTGCGAGGGGTCGGTGCTCCCTCGCGCCGAAAAATGCGACACGAAAGACGTCGACGAGAGCTGCGACGGCGAGCCCGCGTGCACCGGCGCGCCTCGCCTGCAGCTCGCGCTCGGCGACGGGCTCGACCAGCACGGCGCCGCGATCGCGGTCGACGACGCCGGCGACGTCTTCGTCGCCGGGGTGTTCGCGGGGACGCTCGACACCCACGGCGGCCCCACCGTGCAGGCGGGCGGGACGGGAGAGGTCGACGGGTTCGTCGTGAAGATGAGCCCCGACGGCCGGGTGAAGTGGGCCACCCGGGTCGTGGACGCGAAGCTCCGCGCGCTCGCCGTGAGCAAGGGGAAGCTGGCGGTGGTCGGCGCCTCGCGCGCGCCGAGCGCCATCGAAGGGTGCGCGCCGCTGCCCCACGCGGGGGCCGACGGCTTCGACGACGTGCTCGTCGCGACCCTCGATCCCGACACCGGGCGTTGCGTCGCCGCTCGCGCGTTCGGCGCGGCGTTCACCGACGTCGCCACCGCGGTGGCGATCGATCCGACGAACGGGGACGTCTTCGTCGGCGGGACCATCGCCGGCGGGAGCACCGTCGACTTCGGCGGAGGGCTGCCGCCGCTCGTGGCGTCGCCGGGGCGCGACGGCTTCGGGTTGCGGATGGACGAGGCGCTCCGACCGAAGGCGCTCGACCACCTCAAGGGCGGCGTCGTCGACGTCAACGCCGTGACGGTCGATCGGCTCGGACGCGCGTACGTCGGCGGCGGGTGGAACGGCTCCTTGCAGGTGAACGGCCCGACGCAGACGTACACCTCGAGCGGGCAGAGCGGGTTCGTCGTGTCGCTCCCCCAGAGCGTCCAGGTCTTCTCGGGGAATCGGATCGCGGAGGTGAGCGCGCTCCGCACCGACGCGTCCGATCGGCTCGTCGTGGGCGGCTTCTTCACCGGCGAGCTCTACGGAACGTCGGGGGCGCAGCCCGACTTCACGTCGCGCGGGAGCGAGGACGGGTTCGTCGCTTGGTTCTTCGCGGGCGGCGCCGGCGCGCTCGGGATCGTCCAGGTCGGCGGCGCCGGACACGACCGGGTGACCGCGCTCGCGGTCGATGCGCTCTCGCAGGTGGTCATCCTCGGGACGACCACCGGCGGAGTCGACCTCGGCGGAGGCCCGCTCGGCCCCGGCGCCGGCGTCTTCGCAGGCAAGCTGCGCTTCAAGGAGCCGCTCGTGTGGGGGCGCGCCTTCCCCGGGCAGGCCGCGGTCGGCGGCGTCGCGACGGACCCCCTCACCGGGGTGTGGATCACCGGAGCGTTCGCGAAGGAGATGGACTTCGGGGGGGCCGCGCCGCTCAAGGCCGCGACCCTCGACCCCATCGCGACCGACGTGTTCGTCGTCCAGCGCGCGCCCTGAGCCGGGGCGCGCGCCCGCTCCCCGCGCGCCGCTCGTCCTCTCAGCAGGTGCTCGACGAGCAGAAGCTCGCCATCGTCGAGTAGGACGCGGTGAACCACGTCGTCGGCGGCGGCGACATCGCGCAGACCGAGGAGACGAAGCTCGAGAAGCTCGAGAAGCCCGTGTACGGGGTCTGGGTCGTGGTGGTGGTGCCCGGAGCGCCGACGAGGTGGCTCATGGCCCAGTACTCCACGTTGCCCGTCACGTACGTCCAGCCGAAGTTGGTCGCGCCGTCGTTCGCCGCCCAGCCGCCGTTGCCGAGGAACGCCACCGCGCCCGCGGGCGGCGTGATCGTGCCCGGCGGCGAGGCGCAGTTGAGCACGCCCTGCGTCCAGTTCGCGCGCTGGTAGGTCGAGCCCGACCATCCCGATCCGCACACCGAGGCCTTCCACGCCGAGCACGACTGGCTCGTCGTCCGGATCGTCCGCGCGCCACCCGGCGCGTAGGTCGACTTCTTGACCCAATACTCGCGCGTGCCGAACGCCGTCGAGCCCTTCCACGCCGAGGCGACGATCACCCCGTTCTGGAGTAGGGTGTGTGCGCCGAGGTCGATCTGCGGCTGCTCGACGGAGCCGACGCGCTCCGCCGGAGCGGCGGGGTCGTCGTCGGCGGCGGAGCAGCCGACGGTGAGAGAGAGCGACGCGGCGAGGACGACGATGAGGGTCTTCTGCATGGGCACCTCTGTGGGGGGGCGCACACCATACGAGGGGCCGGCCTCCCCACTCAAGCAACGGCTGAGCTCGCGGTCGACGAGGCCTCGAGGCCTCGCGGAATCGGAGAGCGGGCGTCGGCGTTCGACGCTCGTGCGCTCGACGCTGGGGATCGGTGGAGTGGTCGCGGTCGTCGCTTGCACGCCCGCCGTCGCGCCACGGGCCGAGCCCGAGCCCGCTCGCGAAGCCCCGCCGACCGCGGCGCCCCCATCGGCCGCGCCGGCGCCGGCCCCCAGCCCGGCTCCGAGCGACCCCGTCGGCCGCGAGGACACCTCGATGGGGCTCGGGTGCTTCAACGCGGGGGACACCGGCAAGATCCCCGTCGCGGAGGTGCCCGCGGCCTTCGCCGCGGGCGGCTGGCGCCAATCGATCCTCGGACGCTGCGCGATCGAGTGGGGAGGCCTGCGAGCCGCCGCGACCCCCGACGCGCTCCTCCTCGACCTGCCGGGCGCGCAGCCCGGGAGCTATCACCTGACCTTCGCCGAGCGCGCCGACGGCTCCGGCGCGCGCCATCGCTTCACGATCGCGATGCCTCGAGCGGCGATCACGCCGGTCGGATCGGCGCCGCCGCTCGCGATCGAGTCCGCGGTGGTGTCGAGAGGAGGCGTCGACCACGTCGTGGTGAAGGTCGCGCGCCTCGCCGGGTTCGCCGGCGTCGGGGTCGCGTTCGAGAACGGAGTCCAGGGCTGGGCCGCGGCCTGCAGCACCGACGGTCACGCGCTGCTCGGCGCCTTCGTGCCCGGCAAGCGGTGTCGCGTCGGCTCGCGAGGGGCGCTCGACTGACGGTCCTGCGCGGCCCCTCAGCTCGCGCGCGCCATCGGCTGCGCGTCCCCGAGCCTCCACGTCCGCACGAGGTCGACGAGCGAGCCCACCGTGGTCACGCCCTCGAGGCTCGCCATCGGGAACTCGGAGGCGAACGTGTCTTCGATCTCGAGCGCGACGAGGATGAGGTCCAGGTCGTCGAACCCGAGGTCTCGGGCGAGGTGATCTTCGGTCGCGACGTCGTCGGGCTCGACCTCGAGGTAGCGGGCGAGGACGTCGTGGACGAAGAGTTCGTGAGGGCTCATCTCGGGTCTCCGGGTTCGTCGTTCGTTCGAGGTCGGCGCGGCGATCGAGGCGATCAGGGCGCGCTCTCGCGCCGCGCGAGGGCTCCCGGTTGCAACGCGGGTGCCTGTGCGCCGCCGCGCACCGCCACTGCGTCCTTCACGCCTCGGGCGGAATCGGAGGGCCCGACGTCGCGTCGAATCGCGAGGTTCGCGAGGGGGCGCGATGGATCCGCCGCGAATCAGCGGAGGGCTTCGAGCGGCACCGCGAGGACGAGCAGCCGCGGGACCTGCGTCGCGCTCTCGTTGTCGTCCGACACCAGGAAGAGGAGGCGCCGCCCGTCCTCGACCTCGGGCCCGAGCGCGAGCCCCTCGTAGTTCTCGAGGATCGGGTTGGGCTGGGTCCCCGGGTGCGCGCACCCGCGGCAGGCGAGCGACCCCACGTCCACCACGAGGTGCTTGGGGAGCACGCGCACGCGGTCGTCGATCGACGCCCCGGCGGCGACGGGGGTGGCGTCGCGGAGGTGCGTGCGAAATACACGAATCGTGTTGCCGTAGCCCTTCTGGTAGCCGCGCTCGAGGACGAGGAGGTCGTCGTCGCTGGTGGCGGCGACGTCCGCGACGCCCATGTCGCCTCGGTCGCCGCCGCGGCCGAGCGGCTCGGTGCGGTAGGCGAGCTCGACCTCGGCTCCGCTGGCGAGGTCGCGCTTGGTGATGCGGACGACCGTGCCGCGGGCCCCGCTCGCGAGCCCGCCGTCGGTCGAGA
>JAEUKG010001112.1 GCA_016794325.1 Myxococcales bacterium
TCGCGGAGGGGCGCCCGGGGCGACGGCCACCTCGGCGCGGGCGGGCTGCGCTCGATCCGGGGTCGCCGCAATGGCGGGCGGCGTCACGGTGGTGGCGCGGGTGGAGACCGGAGTCGGATAGCGCCGCGGGGGGCCCGGGCGCTGGGTGGTCGCCGTGCGGTCGCTCTCGGCGGGGGCGACGGCGACGTCCCTCGGGGCGGCCACCGGCGCCGCCGCGGCGGCGGGCGCCGCTCGCCGCGCGCTCGGGCCGGACGAAGGCGGGGGCTCCACGAAGGGGTCGTCGGGCGGCGCCAGGGCGGTGGCGCTCGCCGCCAAGGCGCCGTCCACGGCCTTCGACGGCGCGGGGCCGGCCGCCGCCTCCGGGAGCGGCGAGAGGTCGAGATCGCCCGCGGCGCCGGCCTCGCCGCCGAGATCGGCGACGGGCGCTCGCCCCGCCGCAGGCACGCGGACGGTCGGCGGGAGCGGCTCGTCGCGATCGTGGCCGAGCGACGTGGACCGCGCGCCCAGCGGCGCCGCCCGCGTCTCCGACGGCGAGCCCGCGACGTCTTCGGTCGTCTGGCTCGCGAGCCAAGCGAGATCGGCCGCGCCGACCCGCGGCGTCGGCGGGGCGGCCGAGGCCACCATCTGCTCCCGGCAGAGGGCGTCGTCCCTCTCCGCGCCCTCGTCGTCTTGCGCCAGCTCGTCGCGCGGCGGCCGCTCGCTCGAGAGCGAGAGGGTGACGAGCTCGGCGATCATGTCGTCGAGCTCGGTCGCTCGCGGTTGGGTGTCCGACGCCGGGGCGGCGTCCGCGGATCGAGCGGTCGCGTCGCTCGCGACGTTGGGGAACAAAGCGCTTGCGATCATCAGGTCCTCCCTCCCTTGCGCGCGGCGCGCTCGTCGGAGGCGCGCCGCTCGAGTCGTGCTTCGTGCCGAGCGATGTCGGCGCGGGCGTTGCCCGCGAGAGTGTCCGCGACCCGCTCGGCCCGGTGGGCCTCGATGGTCGCGAGCCGCTCACGCTCCGCGAACGCCGCCGCGTCCTCGGAGGCGCGTCGCTCGCGCTCGGCCCGCTTCCGGAGCGTCTCCACGTAGCTGGAGCGCCACTCGAGATCGGCGGCGTCCGCGACGGCGTCGGCCTCGCTCGCCGCGCGGACGACGTCTCCGGCGGCGTCGTCCGCGCGCGCGGCGGCGCGGGCGGCGTCGGCGTCGGCGGCGGCGCGCCGCGCGAGCGCTTGGTCGAGCGCCCGCTGTCGCAGCGCGTGGAGCTTCTCGGCGCGTCGGACCTTCTTCACGGCGTGTACCTCGAGGTGAGCGCGGCGAGCTCCGCGATCGACGCCTCGCGGTGATGCAAGTCACGGGCCCCCTGGCGCAGGAGGGCCTCGATCTCCGGCATCGCCTCGCGCGCGACGTCGACCCGCGGGTCGCTCCCCGGGACGTAGGAGCCGATGCGCACGAGGTCGAGCACCTCTTCGTACGCGGCCATGAGCTCACGCACGCGGCCCACGTGCGCCATGTGGTCGGGGGCCGCGACGTCGTACGCCACGCGGGAGATGCTCCGGAGCACGTCGATCGCGGGGAAATGTCCGCGGTCGGCGAGGGTGCGCGAGAGCACGATGTGCCCGTCGAGGATCGACCGCGCGGAGTCGGCGACGGGGTCGGAGAGGTCGTCGCCCTCCACGAGAACCGTGTAGACTGCAGTGATGCTCCCGGGGCCCTCCGCGTTGCCGGCGCGCTCGAGGAGCGCGGGCAGCGCCGCGAAGACACTCGGCGTGTAGCCCTTGGTGACGGGAGGCTCACCGGCGGCGAGGCTCGTCTCGCGCTGCGCCATCGCGAACCGGGTGAGCGAGTCGAGGACGAGGAGCACGCGGCGACCCTCGGCGCGGAAGTATTCGGCGATGGCGGTGGCGGCGAGCGCGCCGCGCACCCGGACGGGCGGCGGCGTGTCACCGGTCGCCGCGATGACGACGCTCCGGGCGAGGCCCTCGACGCCGAGCGCGTGCCGGACGAAGTCGCCGACCTCGCGGCCGCGCTCGCCGACGAGGCCGACGACGACGACGTCGACGTCGGCGTGCTGGCACATCATCCCGAGGAGGGTGCTCTTCCCGACGCCGGCGCCGGCGAAGAGGCCGACGCGCTGGCCTTCGCCGAGGGGCAGCAGCGCGTCGATCGCGCGGACCGTGGTCTCGAAGGGCTTGTCGATCGGGCGCCTGCGGAACGGCGAGGGCGGCGCCGCGCGGAGCGGAGCCCATCCGTGACGGGATGGCGGGGGGCGCCCGTCGAGCGGGGTCCCGAAGGGGTCGAGGACGCGCCCGAGGACCGCGTCGCCGGCGCACACGCGCGAGCCACGGCCGAGGGGCCGGACTCGAGCGCCGGCGTGGACGCCGTCGGTCGCGCCGAGGGGAGCCGCGAGGAGGCGGCCGTCGCGGAAGCCGACCACCTCGGCGAGGAGCGGGCCCGACCGAGCGCGCACCTCGAGCTCGGCGCCGACCGCGCACTCGACGCCTTCGACCTCGATGATGCTGCCGACGAGGTCGCGCACGCGGCCCTCGACGGTCGACAGCCGCGCGCGCCCGATGGTCTCGACGAGGGAAGGGGTGTGGGGCAGCACGGTCACGGGCGGACCTCGAGCGCTTCGAGGACGGAGCGGAGCCGGGACGACGGGCTCACCTCGATGACGCTCGCGCCCGCGCGGATCTCGCAGGTGTTCTTCGGCAGCGTCCGGTCGACGACCCACGACGGCGCCGCGCCGTCGGGGGCGTGCTCGGCGACGTCGGGCGAGACGTGGACCTCGACGGGAGGGCCGAGCGGGCAGCTCGCGAGCTCCTCGTGGAGCCACCGGGCCACCGTCTCCGGCCGCGTCGCGATCTCGGCGCCGACGATGCGGGAGGCGACGGCGAGGGCGAGCGAGAGCAGCTCGGGCTCGGCGTCGACGACCAGGCTCTGCTGCACCCGCGTGGCGGCGGCGGCGACCTTGGCGATCTCCGCTCGCGCCGCGTCGAGCGCGGCCCGCAGCGCCTCGCCCTCCACCTCGAGCGCGTCGATGCGCGCGAGCATGTCGGCGACGGGAGGGCCCTCGGGCGGGGCGGGGGGGATCGGCTCGGCGCCGCGGAGCGTCTGCGGCAGGGGTTCGTCTTCGTGCGGCGGGGGGATCCGGACGCGGACCTCGCCCACGCGCGACCACACGGGCTCGTGCGGCTTGTCGTCGCCGATGGCGGCCCACGAGACGGGTCTCATCCGTCCTCCTCTCCGCCGCCGCGCGGGAGCTCGAGTCGACCTTCGGACTCGAGGCGGAGCGCCACGCCGACCACCTCGCGACGCGCGGCCTCGATCTCCGGCTTCTTGACGTAGCCCAGGACGTCGAGGTCGTCGCGGATGAGCTGCGCCGCGCGGGACGAGAGGCCCGCGAGCAGCGCGTCGATGAGATCGTCCTCGGCGCCCTTGAGCGCGAGGACGAGGCGCTCGGCCGGGACCTCGCGCAGGAGCATGCGCATCGCGCGCTCGTCGAGCTTCTTCAGGTCCTCGAAGGTGAACATGGCCTCGCGCACCTTCTCGAGGAGCTCGGGGTCGTTCGACTCGATCGCCGCGAGCAGCGTCTGCTGGACCGATTTGTCGGCCGCGTTGATGACCTGCGCGGCCTTGGACATGCCGTCGATGGTCTGGACCGTCCCTCCGTCGCTGACCGGGAGCACGGCCGCGATCGCCTCCGCCGCCTCCTCGAGCGCAGTCGTCGGGATCTCCTTGAGCTCGGTCACCGCGCGAACGATCTCCTGCTGCCGCTCCGCGTCCATCTCCTGGAGCACCCCGGCGCTGAGCTTGGCCGGCAGCACCGAGACGAACGCGGCGACGAGCTGCACCGGCTCGGACATGAGGAGCGCCGCGAGGTCCTGGGGCTTGGCCCGCTCGATGCGCTGCATCGGCGTCGCCGTCGCCTCGTCGAAGACGTCTCGCGCGGCGTCCTCCCCGTGGGTCGTGGTCGTGAGGCGGCGGAGGTAGCGCACGCCGCCGCGCGGCAAGGCCACCGCCTCGCCCGTCTTCTCGAGGAACTCACGGAAGGTGGTGTCGAGGCTGCCCTTCGACACCTCCTTCATCGTGGCGGCCGTGGTGCGGAGCTTCTTGAGCTCGCCCTCGCCGAGGTCGGCGACGAGCACGCGCGCCGCCTCCTCGTCGAGCGAGAGCAAGAACACCACGGCCTTCTCGGGATTCGTCAGCATCTACGCAGCTTTCCGGGTGGGGGTGGGCGCCTCCTCGGCCGGCGGCTCAGCGACCGCGTCCATCTCGAGCCAGGCGCGGATCACGAGGGCGGCGGTGGCGGGGTCGGTGAGGGCGCGCTCTTGGGCCATCGCGCGGAGGTCCTCGGTCGACGCCTCGGCGGCCTTCTTCTCGTCGGCGATGCGCTTGTCCTCGGCGGCCTTCTTCTCGTCGGCGATGCGCTTCTCTTCGGCGGCGCGCTCCTCGGCCTCGAGGGCCTCTTTGGCGGCGCGCTCCTTCTTGCGGCGCTTGCCGGTCACGAGGGCGACGACGACTCCGATGAGCACCGCCGCGCCGAGCCCGGCGCCGGCGATGACCTGCGGCCTCTTCCAGAAGGGGAGCGCCGCCGCCGCCGCCGCGGCCGCGGCCGCCGGCGTGACCTCCGCCGGGGGAGCCGGCGGGAACGGGATCGCCTCGACGGTGACGAGGTCGCCGCGCTTGTCGTCGATGCCGACCGCGCCCCGCACCAGCGAGGCGATGCGCTCGAGCTCCTCCTTCGAGCGCGGCTGGCCGTTCGGGCCCATCGCGTCGACGGCGATCGCGACGGTGAGTCGGCGGACGCTGCCCGCGGTCGTCGTCTTCTTCTCGGCGACGCGGTCGACCTCGTAGTTGCGGGTCGCGGACTCGCGAATGACGGACTCGGTGCCGCTCTTGCCGCCGACGCGAGCGCCGCCGTTCGGCAGGTTGCTCTCGGTCCCGGGGACGCCGGTGGCGCTCGCGGCCTCGTCCTGCACCTTCTCGGTCGTCTTCTCTTCGCTGCGGATGACCTGCTTCGGGTCGAAGTGCTCTTCGGTGCGCTCGGTCCGCGACATGTCGAGATCGGCGCTCACGCGCACGTCGGAGCGGCCCGGTCCGAGGACGCGGTCGAGCATCGCCCGCGCCCGCTCCTCGAGCGACGACTCCATCGAGCGCGCGAGTGCGCCGGGCTCCTCGCCGCCGAGCGCCGGGTCGTCGCCCGCGCGCTTCGGGCGGTGGAGGACCTGGCCGTCGGTGGTGACGACCGCGACGTGATCGGGGGTGAGCCCGGCGATCGAGGCGGCGACGAGGTGGACGACGGAGGCGATCTCGCTCGAGCCGAGGGCCCGGCCGCCGCGGAGCTTCACCACGACCGACGCCGACGCGGGCTCGTTCTTGGCGACGAAGACGGAGCGCTCGGGGAGCACGAGGTGGACGCGCACCGACTCGACCGGCGACAGCGTCTGGATGGTCCGGGCCAGCTCGCCCTCGAGGGCGCGCCGGTAGAGGATCTTCTGCTCGAAGTCGGTGGTGCCGAGGCGGGTCTTGTCGAAGCTCTCGAAGCCGACGTTGCCTCCGCGCGGCAGCCCCGAGCCCGCGAGCTCGAGGCGGAGCTCGCGCGCCTGGGCGTCGGGGACGAGGATGGTCGCGCCGTCGCCCTCGAGCTTGTAGGGGACCTTGCGCTCCTTGAGCTTGGCGAGGACCTGGGCCGCGTCGTCCTTCTCGAGGTTGGTGAAGAGCACCGACCAGTTGGGCTCGTTCGTCCGGTAGCCGACGTAGCCGGTGATGGCCATCGTGGCGAGCGCCGTGGAGACGACGAAGACGCGCATCGGGCGCGACATCGCCAAGAACCGAGTCTTGACCGCTTCGATGACCGCGCGAACCGGCGCGGGCAACATGCGGAGGGGGTCAGACGTTGATGCGCCAGAGCTCATGGAAGGCGTCCAGGAGCTTGTTACGGACCGAGCCCACGAGCTTTAAGGAGATCTCGGCTTCTTTCATCGAGATCATCGTCCCGTGGAGGTCGTCCGTCGCGCCGCGCGCGAGCGCCTCGGCCGCGGCCTTGGCTTTGTTCTGGTCGGCGTTCGCGCCGTCCACGAGCCCTTCGAGCACGCCCTCGAAGCTCGCGCGCTGGGGGGCCGCGTCGGGCGTGCCGCCGCTCTCGAGCCCCTCGATGGGGATAGGCGGTCTCGCGCCTTCGATCCGCATGCTCAGCGACCGATCTTCAAGGCGGCGCGCGCCATGGATTTGAGCGACTCGATGGACGTGACGCCCGCCTCGTAGGCGCGGGACGCGGTCATCATGTTGACCATCTCGGTCACCACGTTGACGTTCGGGAGCTCGACGTAGCCCTCGGCGTTGGCGTCGGGGTGTCCGGGGTCGTAGACGAGCTGACCCGGCGCCGGGTCCTCGCGCATGCCGCTCACCTCGACGCGCTTGATGGCGCGCATGACGGGGTCGGTGGCCGAGCCCGCGGCCGGCTGGGCGCGGAAGATGGGGTCGATGCGCCGGTAGGGCCCCCCCTCCTCGGTGCGCGTCGTGCGGGCGTTGGCGAGGTTCGAGGCGACGGTGTTCATGCGGCTGCGCTCGGCGGTGAGGCCGCTCGCTGCGACCTCCATCGCCGAGAACACGCCCGGGCCCGTGCGCTCTACACCCTTCACCCGTTCCTCCCGTCGTTCGCCGCCCAGACGAGATCGGAGAGCTGGCTCTGGGTGAGCTGGGCGATGGTGTCGTAGCGGAGCTGGTTGGTCGCGATCTTCATCGCCTCGCGATCGAGGTCGACGGAGTTGCCGTCGGCGCCGGTCGTCATCGAGGCGTCCTTGACGACGCGGAAGCCGCCGTTCACGGCGGTGGGCGACATGCCCGAGCCCCGGAGGTGCCCCGGGTGCGTGCCCTCCATCGCCACGCCGAGCGCCTTCTTGAAGTCGGTCTGGGCGAGATCGAGCGGGCGGTAGCCCGGGGTCTCGCTCTGGGTGAGGTTCGAGACGAGGACGTTGTGTCGTGCGATGTGGAAGTCGAGGCCGCGTCGCAGCTTCTCGACTCCCTCCACCAATCCAAGGTCGGTCTTCATGCCGTCCGGCGTTGCACGGACGATGCCAGGGGCCCGGCGGCGGATGGAGCGGGCCTTGCTACCTCCCGGCCCATGCTCAAGCTCACGCGGCTGAACAACCAAGTCGTCGCGGTCAACCCCGACCACATCGCTTCGGTGGATGCGACGCCGGATACCACGCTGAAGCTCATCGGGGGGGACCGCATCATCGTGCGGGAGTCGCTCGACGACCTCATCGAGCAGCTGGTCCAGTTCCGTCACAGAGTTTTGACGCCCGGAGGAGAGTCTGACGCCTCCGCCGTCACAGTCATGACGCGTTTCCGCTCCGAGCGGGTGCGCACCGCCGGCGGGGGTGAGTGATGCAACCGGGGCCCATCATCGGGATCGTCTTCGCGCTCGTCGCGATTCTGCTCGGGAACACGCTCGAAGGCGGTCACATCGGCTCGATCGTCGGCGGTCCGGCCGCCATGATCGTCATCGGCGGCACCATCGGCGCGGTCATGGTGCAGTATCCCCTCGGGGTGCTCGCGGGGGCGGTGAAGGCCGCGGGCGGCACCTTCAAGAAGTCGCCGGCCGACCTCCAGAAGCTCGTCGACGAGTTCTTCGACTACGCCACCCGCGCGCGCAAGGACGGCCTCCTCTCGCTCGAGAAGGCGGCCGAGGGCGCGTCGGACCCCTTCCTGCGCAAGGCGCTGATGATGGTGGTCGACGGCGCCGACGCGAGCGCGGTGCGCGAGACGCTCGAGATCGCGATGAGCCAGGAGGAGGAGCACGGCGAGCACTACGTGAAGGCGTTCGAGGCCGCGGGCGGGTACTGCCCCACCGTCGGCATCATCGGCGCCGTTCTCGGCCTCATCCACGTCATGTCGAACCTCTCCGACATCGCCGCCGTCGGTAGCGGCATCGCCGCCGCGTTCGTCGCCACCATCTACGGCGTCGCCGCGGCCAACATCATCTTCTTGCCCATCGGCGGCCGCATCAAGCTCCGGCAGAAGGAGGCGCTCGTCGCCAAGGAGCTGATCCTGAACGGCGTGCTCGCGCTCCAGGCCGGGCTCAACCCCAAGCTCGTTCGCGAGCGGCTCTCCGAGTACCTGCCCCACACCGGCAAGCACGCGCCCAAGGGCTGAGGCGAACCGATGGCCCGCAAGAAGAAGCACGAGGAGCACGCGAACCACGAGCGGTGGCTCGTCAGCTACGCCGACTTCATCACCCTCCTCTTCGCGTTCTTCGTCGTCATGTTCGCCGTGTCCCAGGTCGACTCCAAGAAGGTCGGCCGCTTCAGCGAGTCGTTCGCGAAGGCGGTGGGCCTCGAGATCCTCCCCGAGAACGGCAAGACCCTCATGCCCGGCGAGGGCGACCAGCCCTCGGCCCCGATGGGCGGAGGCGTCGGCGACGGCAGCATGATGTCCGAGGAGATGAAGGGCCTGAAGCAAGCGGTGGAGAAGATCCAGCAGAAGGAGGGCACCGACGCGGGCGCGCCGCCGCCGGACGCCGGGCCCCAGGATCCGTCGAAGGGGATCCAGGTCCTCGCGCGCCGGCACGAGATCGTCATCCGGCTCTCCGACTCCGTGCTCTTCCTCAGCGCCGACGACGCGGTGACCGAAGAGAGCCGCCGCGTCATCCGCTCGCTCGCCAAGGAGCTCGCCAGCCGTAAGGTCGACGTCCGCATCGAGGGCCACACCGACGATCGCCCGCTCCGGGGGACGGGGCGCTTCCGCTCGAACTGGGACCTCTCCACCGGCCGCGCGACCGCGGTCCTCGCCGAGCTCGCCGCGGGCGGCGTGGCTCCGGAGCGCCTCTCCGCGGCGGGCTACGGCGAGTTCCACCCCGTCGCGTCCAACGCGACCGAGTCCGGTCGGCGACAGAACCGGCGTGTCGATCTCGTGGTCTCGATGTCCGCGGCCCCTGCCCCTCCGCCCAAGGAACCTTCTCCATGACTCGCTTCTCGCTTCCGCTCGGCTCCGTCGTCCTGTCTTCGCTCACCTTCGCGCTCTCCGTCGCCGCTGCCCGACCCGCCTCGGCGCAGGAGTACCTCCCGACCGCCACCGCGCAGCTCGCCTCCGGCATCGAGAGCGGCGGCAAGGGGGTCGCGCGCGCCCGCACCCGCATGAGGGTGGGGGTCGATCTGCGCGTCGACGAGATGCCCGAGGATCTCCTGTCCTTCGCGGTGCTCCTCGACATGGAGCCCCGCGCCGCCATCGGCGCCGACCTCCGCTACGGGCGCATGATCGGCCCCCTCACGATCACCGCGGGTCCGGCCGCGTATTTCGTCCCCGGCACGCTGCTCGGCGCGTGCGCGTCGGCGACCTACCGCATCCCGCGCACCGGGCGCTTCTCGCTCGGCATCGGCCCCGAGGCGACGACGTATTTCATCGGTTCGGACCTCCCCGACGGCAAGGTGATGTGGCAAGTGCTCATGCAGGCGGGGCTCCGTGTCGACCTCTGACGCCGACCGGGCCGCCGCGGCTCGCGGCGGGCGTTCGATCGCGATCGCGCTTCCGTTCTTGCTCGCGGCGGTGGCGTTCGCGGGCTTCGAGTGCGCGGCGCCGCCTCAGTGCTTGCGTCACAGCGACTGCGCCGACGGCCAGTCGTGCATCTCCGGCTCCTGCGGAGTCGCCGGCGAGAGCGGCCCGGCCACCGAGGGCGGCGCCGGGGGCGGCGGCGAAGGCGGCGGCGCGGCGTCGAGCGGCGGCCGCGACGCGACGACCTCGCCCGCGGCCGACGCCTCCGTCCCGAGCGATGCAGAGGTGTCCGAGGACGCCGGCGACGAAGAGGAGCAGGAGCCCGGCGACGACGCGGGCGACGGCGAAGACGCCGACTCGCCGGACGCGCCAGAGGACTGACGACGCTCCGCCAGGGCGCCGGCGCTCACCCCGCCCGCCCCGCCGAAAAGGTCGGTGGTTTCGCAGAGAGGGTGGCTGGCACGTGGATCGCAGGAGACCCGTCATGCTCCGCTCCCTCGAAGTCGCCGCGACGGGCATGGTCGCGCAAGAATCCAAGCTCGACTCCATCGCCAACAACCTCGCCAACGCGAGCACCACTGGCTACAAACGGCAGGAAGCCGAGTTCGAAGATCTGCTTTATCAAAATATGCGCGCCCCCGCGACGAACGGCGCCGGCGCCGCCGCCCCCGCGGGCGTGCAGCTCGGCTCCGGGACGCGCATCGTCTCGACGGCCCGCTTCTTCACCCAGGGGGCGATCCAGCAGACGGGCAACCCGCTGGACATCGCGATCGAGGGCAACGGCTTCATCGCGGTGCAGCGCGGGCAGGGCGAGCTCGCGTACACGCGCTCCGGCTCGCTCAAGGTGGACGCGCAGGGGCGGATGACGACGAGCGACGGCTTGCCGATCGAGCCTCCGATCTCGGTCCCGCCGGAGGCGACCTCGGTGGCGATCGCGGGCGACGGCACCGTGACGGCGACGATGGCGGGCCAGTCGACCCCGACGCGGCTCGGCCAGATTCAGCTCGCGACGTTCCCCAACCCGAGCGGCCTGAACGCGCTCGGGCACAACCTCTTCCAGCCGACCGCCTCGTCGGGCGAGGTGTCGGTCGGGCTCCCGGGGACGGCGGGTCGCGGCACGCTCCTGCAAGGCTCGCTCGAGGGCTCGAACGTGGAGGTGGTCACCGAGATGATCGGGCTCATCCGCGCCCAACGCGCCTACGAGATCAACTCCAAGGTCATCAACGCGGCGGATGAGATGCTCCGCAACGCCTCGCAGGTGCGGTGATGCGCTCCCTCCGCACGGGCCTCGCCCTCGCCCTCGTCGTCTCCGCCGTTACGCTCGCGCTCGCGCCCTCGGTCGCGGTGGCCCAGCGGGCCGCTCCTGGCGGGGCGGCGGCGGGCGCCGCGTCGCGACCTCGCCCGCTCGTCAAGGTCTCCCGCGAGGAGGTCGAGCGCATGGCCGCGATCGATATCGAGGCGCAGGTCGGCAAGGCGGGGACGAAGGTCCTCCGCGGGTCGCGGGTCGCCTTCGTCCGCGCGCCGTCGGCGCTCGAGCTCCCGTCGCCGATCGTCCGGCGCGAGGTCGAGGTAGCGCCGGCGCCGCGTCGCGCGGGGTCCGTCACCACCGCGGCCACGCTCGTGCTCTTCACCGAGGCCGGCGAGGCCGCGCGGGTCGCGCTCACCGTGGGCCTCGTCCAGGCCGCCGAGGCGGCGGTCTACGACGTGCCCAAGGGCAGCGTCGTCACCCTCCACCTCCAGCGCGGGCTCGTCGAGATCACCGCCCAGGCGGTGACGGGCGCCGACGCCGACGTGGGCGATCTCGTGTCGGTGACCGTGCGGCCCTCGGGCAAGGCGCTCCGGGGCCGGGTGGTGGCGAAGGACCGCGTGCAGATCACGGAGGAGCAGCGATGACCCGGACGACGACCCTGGTGCTCGCGGCCGCGCTCGCCGCGTCGCTCTCGGCGGCGTGCAGCCCCCGCCACGTGCAGCCCTTCACCCCTCGGCAGCGCGTCTACAAGCCCGGCGCCTACGCGCAGCAGTCGATCGCCGACCGGCCCACCAACGGCTCGCTCTTCAGCGAGGCGACGCCCGGATACTTGGAAGATACACGCGCCGTCCGCGTCGGCGACTTCTTGCTCATCCGCATCGACGAGCAGGCGAACGCCCAGGGCACGGCCGGCACCCACCTGAAGAAGGAGAGCGACGCGTCGTCGGGCGCGACGGCCCTCCTCGGGATCGTCCCCGCCCTCAAGCGGGCCTACCCCGCGCTCGATACCGAGAAGCTCTTCGAGTACGCGTCGAAGAGCAACTTCGCCGGCGACGGCGACACGGCGCGCAAGGGCGAGCTCAAGGGGGCGATCGCGGTCCGGATTTCTTCGGCGATGCCCAACGGCGATCTGTACATCGAGGGCACGAAGGTCGTCCTCATCAACAACGAGGAGTACCACCTCTACGTCTCGGGGTTGGTGCGCCGCGCCGACATCGCTCCCGACAACACCATCCCGTCGTCGCGCATCGCCGACGCGCAGATCGAGTTCACCGGCCGCGGCGACGTGAACGACACGCAGCGCAAGGGCTGGCTCGGCCGCGCGCTCGACACCCTGAACCCCTTCTGAGAACCCCATGAACCGAACCCTACGCGCCGCGCTCGTCACGCTCGTCGCCCTCGCGCTCCTCGCCGCTCCGCGGGTGGCCCGGGCCGAGCACCTCCGCGACCTCACCGACGTCGCGGGCGCTCGCGAGAACCAGCTCGTGGGCTACGGCATCGTGACCGGGCTCCAGGGCACGGGCGACGACGCCAGCGCGCCGTTCGCGGCGCAGTCGATCCTCGCGCTCCTGCGGCGGCTCGGCGTCCAGATCGACTCGCCCCAGGTGCGCCTCAAGAACGTGGCGGCGGTGATCGTCACCGCGACCTTGCCGCCGTTCGCGAAGACGGGGACGAAGATCGACGTCACCGTGTCGTCGATCGGCAACTCCCAGTCCCTCGCCGGGGGCACCCTCGTGCAGACGCTGCTCAAGGGGCCCGACCAACACACCTACGCCGTCGCTCAGGGGGGCGTCGTCGTCGGTGGCATGGAGGCCAAGGGCGCGAGCGGCTCCGGCGTCAAGCAAGGGAGCACGGTGGTCGCGAGGGTGCCCGAGGGCGCGCTGGTGGAGCGCGAGGTCCCGGCGACCATCGTGACCTCCGGGTCGATCAAGCTCGAGCTGCGCTCCCCCGGCTTCGCGACCGCGGCCCGCATCGCCGAGGCGGTCAACGCGAAGTTCCCGGGCGTGGCGGCGGCCCTCGACGGCGGGGCCGTGTCGGTGAAGCTGCCGCAGGGCTTCGAGACCAAGGTCGTCGAGTTCGTCGCCGAGGTCGAGGATCTCGAGGTGTCGCCGGTGCGCCGCGCGCGCGTCGTCATCAACGAGCGCAACGGGACGATCGTCGCCGGCGGCGACGTGCGCCTCGCTCCCTCGGCGGTGGTGCATGGGCCCCTCACGATCGTGGTGAAGGAGAGCCCGAAGGTGTCGCAGCCGAAGGCCCCGGTGGCCGGCGGCCGAACCGTGGTCGCCCCGCGGAGCGAGGTCTCCCCCAGCGAGCCCCAGAAGCCCGTCTACTACATGCCCGAGGCGCCGAGCCTCGCCGACGTCGCGACCGCGCTCGGCACCCTCGGGCTCACCGCGCGCGAGATGGCGAGCGTCCTCCAGGCGATGCGCACCGCGGGCGCGCTCGAGGCGGAGGTGGTGATCCAATGATCCCCGGCGTGCAGGCCCTCGGGCCGATGGCCAAGGCGACCACAGAGGGGAAGGAGCGCGCCCGGGAGGCGGGGCGCGAGTTCGAGGCGATCTTCGTCCGCACGATCCTGCGCGCGAGCCCGCTCGGGCAGAGCTCGGGCCAATACGGCGAGCTCGCCCTCGACGGCATCGCGAAGGCGGTCACCTCCGGCCGCGGCCTCGGGATCGCGGACATGTTGGCGTCGACCCTGGCCCACGCAGCCGACCCCGCGCCGAAGTCCGCGGAAAAGCAACCAAACCACCCCGCCACGCCGGCTCAAGCCGCGGGGCCCTCGACCGTTTCCGGAGGTTAGGATGTGCCCCACCGTCGCGGAGCTCCTCGCGGAGCTCACTACCGTGC
>JAEUKG010001134.1 GCA_016794325.1 Myxococcales bacterium
GACCGCCCGCGAGAGCCGCGCCGGGGCGCCCTCGCGCCGCGCGCCGAAGTCGATGGCGACCGCGTGCGCGACGTGAGCGAGCACGAGGAGGATCGCGAGCGACGGGAGCCCGACGACGACGGCGCGCGCGATGGCCCACGCGGCCTCGGGGCTCGCGGCCGCCGACTGCAGGAGGTGGGGGAAGACGAGCGCGATCAGCGGCAGCGCGACCACGGTGAGCGCGGACGCGGCGAGGAGCTCGCTCAAGACCGCGAAGCGCAGCGCGGGGGTGAGCGGGCCGTCGGGGAGCATCTCGAAGAACGCCGGGGCGTCGCGCGTCGTCGACTTCGCCGTCGCCCAGAGGCGGGTGAACATCGGCATCTCGTTGCGCTCCCACGCCACGATCGCGACGATGCCCGACTTCGAGCGCTCCTCGTAGCAGCCGAGGCAATCCGCGCTCCCGCACGTCGCGCACACGACGGCGGCGGGCACGTCGACGAGGTCGACACCCTCACGATCCGAAGGCGGCGGCGGCGGGGCGCTGCCCTCGACCTCGTCGGTCGCGGGCAACGAGAAGACGCCGGAGACTTCTTCTCTCTTGCGAAGCGCGGACACTACCCGAGGAAAGATGCTCTATTTCCGCGCGGGCGGCCACGTCTCAGTGAAGGCTCTCGTCGGCCGGGCGCTTGCCCCGTTTCACCTGGATGTCGTCGACGCGGCCCCCGAAGCGGAGGGAGACGACGATCGCCGCGAGGGCCAGACCCAAGGTCACCCACATCGGCCACCCGTAGTCGAAGCGCACCGAGAACCCGGCGGCGTTCGCCTTCGGCGGGAACGCGAGGAGGATACCGACCGACACCGCGGGCACGGCGGCGAGGCCGGCGGCGGCGATGCGCGCGCCCCGCATCTTCAGGATGGTTCGACGGCTGAGGGCGGTGGGGATGAGCACGAGCCAGGCGCTCCCCGCGGCCCACATCCACCAGAGCTTGCCCCGCGCGAGGTCGAACGCGCTTCGGTGGTCGATGTAGGGGAATGTCAGATGCACCCAGGGGAGGGCGAACATGACGAGGCCGAGCACCGACAGGACGAGGAGCGCGCCCTTCCCGCGGCTCATGTCGGTCCACGGGAGCACCTCCGCCTCCGGCGCCACCGGGGCGCCGCCCTCTTCCGCGAGCGCGTCGAGCGATGGGGGCAGCTTCTCGAGGGCGGTCAGGGCCACGCCGCACATGGGGCAGTCGGGGCGCTCGCTGGCCTCGAACATCTCACGGCAAAAGGGGCAGGCGACGAGGCTCATGGGGACGGCGCGCTTGCCGCTCACGAAGGGCGACAAGAAGGGAGCATAGCGGAAACGCATCATGGGCTCTCTCACCGACAGCCCAGCGCCCTTCGGGTTCCGGCCGCTCCCTGTCACCCGCGCGGGCGACAGCGTAGGTCTCGACCCTACCCCCCGTTCGGTGGCACCATTGGGGATAGCCATGCCGCGACCGGCCAAGCTCCCGAAAGAACAGGTCGATTCATGGGTCGCGGCCCACCCGCCGTGGGCGGCCGACGGCGAGGCCTCGCTCTCGCGCACCTACACCTTCCCGAGCTTCAGCGCCGCCCTCGGCTTCGTCGTCCGCGTGGGCTTGCTCGCCGAGCGGCGCGACCACCACCCCGACATCGACCTGCGTTGGGGTCGCGTCCAGCTCACTTGGGCTACCCACGACGCCGGCGGGATCACCGCGCTCGACGTGGAGCTCGCCGGCGCGTCCGACGACCTCTACGACGGAGCGAAGGAGTAGCCGATGCCGGAGTCGGAGGCCCTCGCACTCGCCCGCGCGACCCTCCGCGCGTACGTCGAGTCCGTGGTCGGGCCCGGCGAGGTGCCGCGGCTCGAGGAGGCGCTCACCCACCCGAGCTTCGCCAACGAGTCGACCGCGCCCGACAACCAGCGGCTCGAGTTCCTCGGCGACGCCGTGCTCGGCCTGTGCGTGAGCGAGCTCCTCTCGGCCACCTATCCCGATGCGGATGAAGGTGTGCTCACCCGCATGCGGAGCTCGCTCGTCAACGCCGAGGCCCTCGCCCAGTGGGCCCGCGCCCGCGCGCTCGGCGACTGCATCGCGCTCGGGCGCGGCGCGCGCGCCGGCAGCGAGCGCGAGCGCACCAACGTGCTCGCCGACGCGGTGGAGGCGCTCGTGGCCGCGGTGTACCTGTCGCGCGGGCCCGACGGCGCGCGCAAGCTCGTGGAGGACGTGGTGCGCGAGCCGCTCAAGGAGGCCGAGCGCCTCGCGAGCCGCGACCCGAAGAGCCTCCTCCAGGAGCTCGTCCAGGGCAAGGGCCTGCCCGCGCCCGTCTACCGGGTGCGGGCGTCGCGCGGGCCTCAGCACGATCCCGTGTTCGAGGTCGAGGTGGTGGTGGACGGGCAGCCGCTCGGCGTCGGTGAGGGGCGCTCCAAGCGGCTCGCCGAGCGGGCCGCGGCCCAGGCCGCCCTCGACGCCGACGAGGCGGCGAAGCGCGCCCCCGTCGCGACGGAGGACTGACGCCGCGAGCGCGGCGCGCGGTCAGCGCCCCGCGTCCGGCAACGCGCGCCGCCGCTGGCCGACCGGCCCGTCGTCGAGCTTCACCTCGAGCTGGCGGAGCGGCTTGTCGTCGTAGTCCTTGATCGACTTGCGGAGCTCGTCGATGCGGGCTCGGGTCGCCTTCTCCATGCGCTCCCGGTGGAGCGTCTCCCGGATCTGCGCGGACACCTCCGCGATCGGCCGCTTGTTCGCGGGCACCGTGCCCCGGCGCCACACGACCCCGAACGCGTCGCCCTCGGCGACCGGCTGGGGGACGAGCTCGCCGTCCTTCACCGTGCGCGCCGCCGCGAGGACGGCGGGGTCGACCTTGACCCCGGCCTCGTTCGAGACGCCGTCGGGCCCGACGAAGCCGAGGTTTCCGGCGCGCATCGCCGTCGCCTTGTCGAGGCTCTTGTCGCGCGCGAGCTCGGTGAAGGCCTTCACGCTCGGATCGCGCTTCGTCTGCGCGAGGGCGGCGTCGGCCTCCTCGCGGGTCTTGAAGAGGACGCGCCAGATCTGGATGCGCTCCGGGGTGTCGTAGAGCGCCTTGTTCGCCTCGTAGTACTTCGCGACGTCGTCGTCGGTGAGGCTCGCCGCCGGCGGCTGCGCGGCGCGAATCGCGCGCAGCGTGGCCGTGCTCCGCGCTCGCTTCACGAGATCTTCGGTCGGGAGCTCGGCGTCGAGCTTCTTGTCCTCGGCGGCCTGCACGAAGAGGAGCTCGGGGATGATCACCGTCTCCAGGAACTTCTTCTTCGCCTCCTCGGGCGTCTTGCCGTAGGCCTGGAGCTGGAAGGGCGCGACGCGAGCGAGCTTGTCTTCGAGCTCGCCCACCGTCACCGCTCGCTTGCCGACCCGGGCGACCACCGCCGCGCGACGATCCCCCGCGTCGTCGGCGTGGGGCACGCGGGCCACGGACGTCGCCGCCAGGACGACGGCGAAGGCGAGCGCGTGACGCCGCATCGCCGTCAGCCGCGCCGACGGGGGCGGCCGCGCTTGGGCGACGCCTCGCCGAGGACGCCGGCCTGCTTGAGGACGTCGTCGGCGACGCCGACGAAGCGGTAGACCTCGGGGCGGAAGGCGTACGCCTTGTGGAGCCGGCTCACGACGTCGACGAGCTGGTCCTCCGGGACCGGAGACTTGCGGGGCTTCGCCACCTTGCGAATGGCGGAGACCGGCTCACCGAGCTCGAGGAGCTCTTGGACGTGCTGGAGCACGTCGAGGGGCTTGAGATCCCGCTTGCCGCGGGTGCCGAGCTCGAGCTCCTTGAGCAGACGGAGCCGGCGCTTCTCGGTGCGGCCGTCGAGCTTGGCGCTCGCGCGCCGCCCGCCGAGGACGTCGTTGAACAGTCGCCCCGCGCGGCGCTTCTCGATGGCCTCGATGCTCCCGCGACGATTGGGTGCCTTCCCCGCGCTCTTCGTTTTTGCCATGTGGGTGGACTCTAAGGTCTTTCAATCGCCATTGTCAATCAGGCTTCGCCGCGCGCGGCGCGCGCGCAGCGTCATCGCCCGCAATACACCGAGGCGATCGCGAGCCCCACCGCGATCACCCAGAGCGGCCACGTCCGCCGGAGGAAGCCGCCGACGTCGGCGGCGACGTCGCGCGCGCCCTGGCGCGCGATCTCCTTGCGCCCGTGCAGTCGAACCGCCTCCGCCGCGATCGCGGCGCGCTCGTCGTCATCCATCGGATCGTCGCCGAGCAAGTACCCCTCGTGGTGCTCGAGCTCGTGCTCGATCGTCTCCTCGAGCTCGGCCCGCCAGTCGTAGGGACCGTCCTCCTCCCACATCGCGACGAACGTGCGATGGTAGACCGTCACCGTCGCCGGCATCGACGGCCCGCGCTCGTCGCCGCGCACGGGGGGCACGTAGGAGCCGAGGAGCGGCTCGCCGCCGTCGTCGCACGCCGGCGTGCCCCCCTCGACGACGAGCACCACCGGCTCGCCGGGCGCGTGCGTCGCCTCGTCGAAGATCGCCCGCGCCTCGGCGTCGAGCTCGTCGAGCGTCGGCGGGGCCCCGTCGCTCGAGCCCGCGCTCCGCGGGTCGCTGGGCTCGAGCTCCCGCTCGTAGGGCGCGTCGACGTC
>JAEUKG010001144.1 GCA_016794325.1 Myxococcales bacterium
CGCCACGTCGAGCTCGTCGCGAACGCCGCGGCCGGCGTGGGCGGTCCGGCGGGCCTCGTGCACCGGCCCTTCGTCGACGGCGTCGCCGAGTGCGTCGTGATCGACGACGAGGCCTCGATGGCCTACGCGACGACGACCGACCTCTCGCGGTGGGGAGTCGACGCGCGAACGGCGATCGACCAAGCGCGCCACAACCTCGCCGGGCGCGCCTACCAGGGGATCGAGCCGGTCACCCGCGCGCCCTACCTCCTCCTGCAGGTCGCGTCCCGGGACGACTACGAGAGCTCGCGCGCGGTGTTGCCCGGGTGGCTCGCGTCGTTCGCGGTCCACGTCGGGGGCACGCCGGTGTGCGCCTTCCCCGACCGCTCCACGCTGTTCGTGACCCTCGCCGAAGACCCCGCCGCGGTCGCGCACCTGCTCGCGCTCGCGCACCACCACTTCACCGGCTCCACCCGCAGCATCTCGCCGCTGCCCTACGTGGCCCTCGCGGACGGGCGCCTGACGCCGCTCGTGCTCCCCCACGGGCACCCGAGCGCGCCGTCGCTCGCGCACGCCACGCGGGCCTTCGCCTCCCGGCTGCCGACGTAGGCTCAGGGCGCGAACGCGCCGAGGACGAGGCCGCCGGCCTCGGCGCTCGCGCTCGCGAGCGCCGACGCCGCGGCGACCCCGGCGCGGAGCTCGTCGGCGCACGTCGGATAGGCGGAGTCGATCGCCGGCATGCCGCGGGCGACGGCCGACGAGGCGTCGACCAGCGGCGCGTGGAGCGCGCCGTAGAGGACGGGCAGGACCGCCTGGAGGACGGTCCGGTCCACCAGCGACAGCTCGCCGTCGCGCGCCGACACCGACGCGACCCAGTCGCCGCGCGTGCACTGGCGCATCCCCTGAGCGGGGCAGAGCTGGCTCTGGCAGCGGCCCGGGTGGCCCGAAAACGCGACGATCACGCGAGGGGCGAGCGAGGCCACCCGCGCCCTCGCCGTCTGGCACTTGGCCTGGAGCTCACCCGCGGTCGGCGGCGGCGCGCCGTCACGGACCGGCGTGGTCGGGTTCCAGGAAGCGAGCGCGTCGCAGGCCCAGGCGACCTCGAGCGCCGTCCTCCGGCTGAGCGCCCAGAGCTCGCTCGTGCCCTGGGCGAGCTCGGAGAGCCCCGCGCTCGGCCTCGGCGCGAGCGGCAACGCGCACACGTCGACGCGGTCGACGAAGCCGACGCAGACGGCAGGCGACGCCTCGCTCGCCGTCGGGCCGTCGCCGAGATCGGCCACCGTGCCGCCGCAGCCGACGAGCGCGATGCCGACCGCCAGCCCCACCGCAGGCCTCACGGGCCGACCTCGGGGCACGCCGCCGCGACGCGTGCATGATGCACACTCTTCGGCCAGCGCGACTCGAAGCCGCGCCGCGCCGCGCACGCGTCGGCGGATCGGCCGGTCCTCGCGAGCGCGTCGGCCTCCACCGCCGCCGCCTCCTCGCGGAGCGCCGCCGCGGGGTGCCGACTCTCCCAGCGTGAGGCGAGGGTGAGCGCGCGCGCGCCGCCCGCGCGGTGGGCGGAAACTGGGCCAACGGCCCGGCCTCCGCCGAAGATGAAGGCCAAGGAGGCTCCCATGCGCGAACGCCGAGTCCGAAGGTCCGAAGATCGCAGCGAGGCGCTGTCGCTCGTGCTCGACGCGTGCCGCGAGCGCTGCGGCGCGAGGGCGGTCGTGCTCGCGGACGAGCGCGGCCTCTTGCTCGCCTCTGCCGGGGTCGACGCCGTCGAGGCCGAGGCCCTCGCGGCCCGCGTCCCCGCGCCCGAGACCCGGGCGGCGCTCGACGTCGCCACGCTGTTCGCCGACGAGGCGCGCCTCTTCGTCGGCGTCGACGGCGCGCGCGCCGATCTCGCGCCCATCCTCGACGCGGTCTCCGGCGCGCGCCGGCTCCTCGCGACCCGGAGCGCGATCGCCCCCTGATTCGGGATCGGCGTCCGGGTCGAGCCCTCGATCGCCGCCGCAGCGCGCGGGCCGACGGCGCGCCCGACCGAGCGCGGTGAGCGCCACCGCGAGCGCGAGCGCGAGCCCGAGCGCGCCGCGTCCGCGCCCCGCGGCCACGCAGGAGCACCCGCCATCGTCGCCGGCCCCCGGGGACGCGCCGCCGCCGCTCGA
>JAEUKG010001145.1 GCA_016794325.1 Myxococcales bacterium
CCTCGACCCGGACGTCGTTCGCGGCCCGCACCACGCGGAACCGCGTCCCGATCACCCGCACCCTCACCTCGCCCGCCTGCACGACGAACGGGGGCCGGCCGTCGCGCGGCGAGACCTCGCACGTGACGGAGCCGCGCTCGAGCACGACGACGACGCCCCGGGCGTCGTCTCCCGTGGCGACCACCTCGCTCCGAGGGCCGACCTCGATCTCGGACGAGCCCACCGGCGCGCGCGATCCGCTCTCGCCGGTGGCGATGTGGAGCGCGGGGGGCGCCTCGCGCGGCCCCGCGGCGAGGCGCACGACGCCGAGCGCGAGGGCGCACGCCACGACGAAGCCGCCGAGCGCGGCGAGGAGGGTCTTCGCCGGCACCCGCGGGCTTCGCGCCGGCGCCTCCGGCGACGCCGGCGACCGGGCCGCGTCCGCGAGCACGCGGTCCTCGATCCGCGCCCACCGAGCCTCGCTCAGAGGCTCGACCTCGACCTCGATCTTCGGCTTCATCGCGCCTCCCCTTCGTCGTCGGGCAAGAAGTCCAGGAGCTCTCGGTCGCGCCGCGCCCGCGCCTCGATCTCGCGTCGCGCCCGAAGGACGCGCGACTTCGTGGCCGGCAGCGACGCCTCGGTCAGCCGCGCCACTTCGTCCATCGGTCGCCCGTCGATCGCGTGGAGGACGAACGCGACGCGGTGGTCGGCGTCGAGGCGATCGAGGATCGCGTACAGGCGGCGGACCGCGTCGCGGGCCGCGAGGCGAGCGTCGGCCGAGGGCTCGTCGGACGCGAGCTCGGGCACGACCTCGAGGAAGCCGGCCCGCCGGCGGCGCCCGCGGAACTCGGCGTACGCGACGCGAACCACGCAGCGGTCGACCCAGGTCGCGAGGGAGGCCTCACCGCGGTAGCGATCCAGCGAGCGGAACACCTGGAGGAACGCGTCCTGGATGAGATCGTCGATCTGGTGGTTCGTCCCGAAGAGCCGGTACAGGGTCGCGTGCACCCGCCTCGACATCGACTGGAACAGCTCCCGGTGCGCGGCGCGGTCGCCCTCGACGCACCGGCGCGCGAGCGCGCGGTCTGCGGCGTAGGGGTCGGCGAGCGCGGCATCCATGGCCCGTCAGTGGGCCCGGCGCCCGTGAAGGATGCAACAAACGGCGCGCCCAGGCGGCGCCCACCTGCGCACATGCGGCGCTCGGGTGGGAGGAAAGT
Organism: Myxococcales bacterium; assembly: GCA_016794325.1. Classification (GTDB taxonomy): domain Bacteria; phylum Myxococcota_A; class Polyangia; order Polyangiales; family Polyangiaceae; genus SXNL01. Next base: position 1,197 of record JAEUKG010001145.1, read on the forward strand.
GAACGCTGCCAGCGGATTGTTGCATCCTGGGCGGTCGCCCGCGGCACTGCCCTCTCATGCGATCCATCGTCCCCTTCCTCGCCTTCGTGGGTCTCGGTCTCGGTCTCACCCTCGCCTGCGGAGGATCGGGAGAGTCGACCATCGTCGCCTCCGGGGACGGCGGGCCCGGCGGCGGCGGCTCGTGCGCCCCCACCGTCCAGTGCGGGACGGGCAAGGTCTGCGACGCCGCGCTCGGCTGCGTGCAGTGCACCTCCGACTCGCAGTGCGGCGGCTCGACGCGCCTGTGCGTCACCGGCAGCTGCGAGGAGTGTCGGACCAACTCCGACTGCCCGGCGGCGACGCCCGCCTGCTGGCCCGGAGATCACAAGTGCCACGCCGCCTGCACCTCGCCCGCGAGCTGCCCCGGCTCCGCGCGCATCTGCAACACCACGACCGGCGCGTGCGTCGGCTGCAACACGAACACCGACTGCAGCAGCGCGACCGGCAAGCCCTTCTGCTCGGCCACGACGCAGA
>JAEUKG010001195.1 GCA_016794325.1 Myxococcales bacterium
CCGAGCGGCCGGTCGCTGCCGGGGGCGGGCCTCGGGCCCGCCCCCGAGTCTCGTGCGAAGTAGACGGTCGGAAATATAATAGACGCGGTTTCGGTATAGTAGAACCGGGGAGACGCCCCGCGGGGCGCAGGGAAGGGCACCATGCCGAGCTGGTACGAAGACAACGCCAAGTCCATCGGTCGCACGCCGCTCGTGCGGCTGAACCGCATCGTCCCGAACGCGCGGGCCCGCGTGCTCGCCAAGATCGAGGGGCGCAACCCGGCGTATTCGGTCAAGTGTCGCCTCGGCGCGGCCATGGTGTGGGACGCGGAGAAGCGCGGTGTCCTCGGCCCCGGCAAGGAGATCCTCGAGCCGACGAGCGGCAACACCGGCATCGCGCTCGCGTTCGTCGCGGCCGCGCGCGGCTATCCCATCACGCTCACGATGCCGGAGACGATGAGCATCGAGCGGCGCAAGCTCCTCGCCGCGTTCGGCGCCAAGCTCGTCCTCACCGAGGGCCCCAAGGGGATGCCGGGCGCCATCGCCAAGGCGGAGGAGATCGCCGGGAGCGATCCCGGCCGCTACGTCCTCCTCCAGCAGTTCAAGAACCCAGCGAACCCGGCGATCCACGAGTCGACCACGGGACCCGAGATCTGGGACGACACCGGCGGCGAGGTCGACGTCTTCGTGTCCGGGGTCGGCACCGGCGGCACGATCACCGGCGTCACCCGGTACCTGAAGAAGACGCGCGGCCGCGCCATCACCTCGGTCGCCGTCGAGCCCGCGGCGAGCCCGATCCTCACGCAGAAGCGGGCCGGCGAGCCGCTCAAGCCCTCGCCGCACAAGATCCAGGGCATCGGGGCCGGCTTCGTGCCCGACGTCCTCGACCTGTCGCTCGTCGACGCCGTCGAGCAGGTGACCAACGAGGAGGCGGTCGACTTCGCGCGACGCCTGGCCCGCTCCGAGGGTATCCTTTCTGGGATATCGAGCGGGGCCGCGGTCGCGGTCGCGGCGCGGCTCGCCGAGCGGCCCGAGAACGAGGGCAAGACCATCGTCGTCGTCTTGCCCGACTCGGGGGAGCGCTACCTCAGCACCGTCCTCTTCGAGGGCCTGTTCGACGCCCAGGGCCTCCCCGTCGGTTGACCGGCGCTCGCGCGCTCCCCCGCGGTCGAGCCGTCCAAGGAGACTCTGGACGCCTCTTCAGCCGCGGGGAGCCGCGTCGGGGGTGCGCCGCTTCAGCTCCTCTTCGAGGTCCGCGTCCACGACGCCGGGGCCGAAGGCCGCCTGCTCGACGCGGTCGGCCCAGTCGGCGGTCGCGAAGTCGCCCCGCGCGGCCTCGCGAACCTGCGCGGGCGTCGGCTCGGCCTTGCCCTCGAGCGGCCCGCCGCGCGCGCGCGCCCAGCGCACCAAGCGCTCGAGGATCTTCCGCTTGCGGAGCACGAGCGAGACGCTGATCTCCCCTGGCGCCGGCACCGCCTGGCGGAGCGCGCTGTGGAGCGCGCCCTCGACCACCAGCTCGTCGCCGGGCGAGAGCTCGCGCACGGCGAGGTCGAACCGACCATCCTTGTCGGTATAGACGGTCCCGAGCACCAGGCGCTCGCGGAAGGCGGCGCGGTCGACCCACACCCGCGCGCCCTCGACGGGGGCGCCGTCGTGGGCGTCTCGCACCACCCCCGTCCACCGCGGCCGGCCGCCGGGCGCGGCGCGCACCACCTCGACGCGCGCGTTGCCGAGCGTCGCGGGGTCGACCTTGTCCG
>JAEUKG010001240.1 GCA_016794325.1 Myxococcales bacterium
CCACCACAGCACGGCTTCGATGAAGTTGCGGTCGTCCCGACCGCGTCGCCCACTGCGTCGCTGCGAGACCAGCACGCGCTCGATTCTCAACCACTGCTCATCGCGAAGCTGTCGGCGAACCACGCGCCCAACGGAGCACGCCGCCGACCCGATGGAAACCTCGTGCAGTGACCACAAGAACTTCCGTTCGGACCCGATCGGGCACGGGCACGGGCACGGGCACGGGAAGACCGAACCCGTTCAGGGACACCCCCTAGCGCCAGCGCCGGGGGATCGGTCCCCGAAAAATAGGCAGCAAGCTGCCCAATTTCGGGGGAGGGGGATCGGTCCCGGCGCCTCTCGTGGTGGATCGTGGACGGCTCATCTTGGTCGAAGCGGCGCTGCAACACCGCGAATTCACGAGGCCAAGGGCTAGTCCTACATTTGCATACTCTGGCACCATGCGCCTCGTCGTCGCCGCTCTCGCCGCCGCCTTCGCCGTCCTCGCGGGGGCCACGGTCGGCTGCGCGCCCGCGGACGAGAGCGACCCGAGCGAGCCGGGCGAGGGCGAGAGCGTCGCCGCGCTCTCCGAGGCGTACACGGCGTGGTCGGCGCTCGCGGACTCGCGCGGCCTCCGCGCGACGCCGGGCCGCGCGCGCGTGATCGGCCTGCGCGGCCAGGACACCGCGGGGCGCCTCCACGACACCCGCGTCGCGCGCGTGTTCGACGACGCCCTCGTCGTCCTCACCGCCGACGGCCGCGCGGTCACGCTCGCCGCGTCGACCCACCCGTGGGAGACGAGCTCGCCGCACAGCCCCGACGTCGACGGCGACGGCGCAGGCGACGTGGGCATGCTCGCGCCGGGCCGCTACCTCGCGGTCGCGCGGCCCGCGAGCCGTGACATCGCCGGCCTGCCGACGTGGCACGTCCTCACGACGGGCGCCGTCGACGGCCTGCCCGGCGCGCGCAACACCGACCACGACGCGGTCTACTCCGACGCCGAGCGCGCGGCCTCGAGCCGCCGCGGCGACAAGCTCACCGCCATCCTCTTCCACAAGGGCGGCGAGGGCGCGCCCGCGGCGATCGGCTGCCAGGTGCTCGACGCCGCCGGAGTGAAGAAGCTCGCGGCGCTCGTCGCCGGGCGCGATCGCTTCGACTACCTCCTCATCGACGCCGCGACGCTCGGCGACGGAGCAGTCGCGCTCCCGAAGCTGCCGCCTCCAGGCTGACGTTGACTCCGGACCGGGAATCGTGTCCCTTTCTGACTTTCCGTTAACCTCTGCGCGGAGAGTGAAATGGTCTTCGATCCCTCGGTTGCGAAGGAGCGTCTCGATCGGTTCTGGCAGCTGAACGCCGAGTTCGGCCTCGAGCATCACGCCGTCCACGTCTACCTGAGCGAGATCGTCAGCGATCGGTACGTGCTCGTGAACGGCCTGCAGCTGATCCACGACGAGCTCCAGCTCGCGGGCCTGAACCAGTCCGACGAGGAGGGCGACGACGTGGTCGCCTGCGGCGCCGACCTCTCGCTGCCGAGCGTCATGACGACGCTCGCCCACACCAACTGCGGCGACCGCATCCACCAGGGCGAGGCGACGATCACCTACGAGCAGATCGTGGCCGCGCGCTTCGCGTTCATGTCGGAGATCGGCGAGTCCAAGCTCGAGGCGTTCTCGCCCACCGGCGGCGGCACCGACGACGGCAACACCCTCGCCCACGTCACCGTCGCCCACCAGCTCGACGCGCCGATCCGCAAGCGCTTCTACGAGGGCAACGACAAGTCGTTCATCCTCGTGAACATCGACCTGAAGACCCACGTCGGTCGGCTCGACCTCCACAGCGGCAAGATCCTCATCGGACAGACGCAAGAGTCCAAGTGGCGCGAGTCGCGCTCCGCCTGCGGCGCCGTCGTCGGCACGCTCAAGTCCTACAACCCCGAGAACGGCGTCCACCGCCGCATCCGCGCCGACCTCGGCGAGGCCAACTTCGAGTACCTCACCAAGCACGGCGTGAAGACCAAGGACGGCGTCGACATCACGCCCGCGGTCGCGTCGGCGATCGTCGCGATCCAAGGGATGGAGAACACCGCCAAGGCGCTGGAGTCCGAGCTGGACGACCGCGGCGTGGGTCACCTCACGGCGTCGCTCACCGTCAACCGGCCGCACATCGACGACACGATCGTCTACTTCGCCCGGGCCACCGTCTTCGGTGGTGAGACCAAGACGCAGGGCTTCGGCACCGACGCCACCAAGTTCAGCGGTCGCATCATGGAGTACAAGGGCGACCGTCGCCTGCTCATGATCTACGACGGCGTGGACGCGAGCGAGCACAAGGTGCGCACCGAGACGTACACCAAGCGCCACTGACGCCGCGCCTGCACGCGTGGTGTATCGGGGGGGTGTATCGGTGTCTCCCTCGAACGCGCGAGACACCCGAGGCCGCCCGCCGCCAAGTCCCGAGAACTCCTCGGCTCGGTGGTGGCGCGGCCTTTGCTCTATCCGCGCTCGTGATCATCTTCTCCCGCGTCGAGCCCGCGATCTTGCCGGACCTCCAGGCGCTCCCCCGGGCGCGAGCCGCGCGGGCCGCCTTCCGCGCCGGCGTCGCGATCGAGCGTCCTGGGCCGGTCGCCGCGCTGGTTCGCGTCGTCTGGGCGTGGTTGCGCCGGCTGCCGAGCGCCGGGAGCTCCGAGGTCTGGCGCATCGCCATCCTGGGCCCGGGCCCGCGGGGCCGTGTCACGCTGGCCACGGCCTGCGCGATTTCGGCGACCCTGCCGCGCGCGCCGCGTTGACCGGCCCGGATGCTCGCGAGCCCGAGGGATGCGTGCGGCGTGCAGAAGAGGCCGAGGAGGCGCCCGGCGCGGCTTGACGTGAGTGGCCAGCGCGCATACGACTAAACGGTTTGGTACGGGGGGTTGATGCACTTCCACGGGGGAGCGCATGAGCCGTGATCGGTTGCTCGATCGCGCGCTCGTGGACGCGTTCGCCCAAGAGTCGCTGCCGGGCAAGCTGCTCGACGCCGCCCCCGACGCGATGCTCGTGGTCGGCGCGGAGGGGACGATCCTCCACGTCAACGTCCAGGCCGAGGTGATCTTCGGGTACCGCAGGGCCGAGCTCGTGGGGGAGCCGATCGAGCGGCTCGTCCCCGAGCGGTTCCGCGACGCGCACCCCCAGAACCGGCGGGCCTACGGCGCGCGGCCTCAGCCCCGGCCGATGGGGGCGGGGATCGCGCTGTACGGGCGCCGGCGCGACGGCGGCGAGTTCCCGGCGGAGATCAGCCTCGCGCCCTGCGCGACCGAGCACGGGCTCATGGTCGTCGCCGCCGTCCGCGACGTGACGGAGCAGCGCGCGCGGCACGCCGCCGAGCTCCGCGAGCAGCGCTCGCGCCTCGAGGCCGAGAACGAGCGGATGAAGGAGCAGATCCGGCTGAAGAGCGCGCTCGTGGCGACCGTGAGCCACGAGCTCCGGGCCCCGCTGAACGCGATCCTCGGCTTCGCCGACCTCATGCACCGCGGCAAGGTCGGTCCGATGAGCCCGGCCCACGTGGAGTACCTCGGCGACATCCTCACGAGCGCCCGCCACCTGCTCCGGATCGTCGACGGCACCCTCGACGTCGCCCGGGTCGAAGCGGGACGGTGCCAGTTCGTCCCCGAGACGGCGGAGCTCTGCCCGATCGTCCACGAGGTGCGCGACATCGTCCGGGCCCTCGCCGACGCGAAGGGCGTCACGGTCGAGCTGCACGTCGAGGAGCTCGGCTCGGTGGTGATCGACGTGGTGAAGCTGAAGCAGGTACTCTACAACTATCTGTCCAACGCCATCGCCTCCACCTCCGAGGGCGGCCGCGTCGACGTCCACGTGCGCGCCGACGGCGAGAGGGCCTTCCGGGTGGAGGTCCGCGACACCGGCATCGGCATCGCGGCCGCCGACTTGCCCCGGCTCTTCGTGGAGTTCGAGCAGCTCGACTCGGGCCGCGCGCGTGGGGGCGCGGGTCTCGGGCTCGCGGTGACCAAGCGCCTCGTGGAGGCGCAGGGCGGGTCCGTGGGGGTCACGAGCGAGCTCGGGCGCGGCAGCACCTTCTGGGCGGTGTTGCCGCGCGCGCTCGCGGTGGGCGCGGCCGACGCCGAGGGCCGCGCATGAAGCCGCGCGTCCTCGTGATCGAAGACAACGCCGCGACGCGGAAGCTCGCGCGCCTCACCCTCGAAGGGGAGGGCTTCGTCGTCGACGAGGCGACGTCGCTCGCAGACGCGGTCGAGACCGCGCAGGCGAGGCCGCCGGACGTCGCGCTCGTGGACGTTCGGCTCGCGGGGGGCGCGACAGGCCTCGACGTCGCGGCTCGCCTGCGGGAGCTCCAGCCGAAGCTGCCCGTGCTCGCGGTGACGGGGTGGGCGAACGGGCGCGACGCGCGGCTCCACGGCGAGTTCACCGAGGTGTTGGTCAAGCCCGTCGAGCCGTCGGCGCTCGTGAGCTCGGTGCGCCGCCACCTCGCTCGGGAGGCGGACGCGCGCGCGCCTTCGCCGGGCGCGCGTGTCCTCGTCGTCGACGACGACCCGCTCCAGCGGAAGCTCGCGGTCGTCGCGCTCGAGGCCGAAGGCTACGTCGTGTCCAGCGCGAACGGGTCCGCGCGCGCCCTCGAGCTCGCGCGCGCCGACCGGCCCGACGTCGTGTTGAGCGACGTGCTCATGCCCGGAGTCGACGGCTTCGGGCTGTGCAAGGCCATGCGCGCGGACCCCGCCCTCGCCGACGTCCCCGTCGTGCTCGTCTCCGCGCACTACCTCGAGCCCGCCGACCGCGAGCTCGCGTCGCGCCTCGGCGCGTCGGCCTACGTCTCGCGCCTCGACGGGATCCCGAGCATCCTCGCGGCGATCGGGGCCGCCCTCGAGTCGGGGTCGCGCGAGGCGCCGGCCTCGACCGATCTCCGCGACGCTCACCTCGCGCGGGTCGCTCACCAGCTCGAGCGCCAGGCCGCGCTCGGCGCCGACTACGCCCGTCGAGCGGCGGTCCGAGCGACGGCGCTCGCCGTGCTCGACGGCATCTCCGACACGCTCGCCCGGCAGGTCGATCCCGAGAGCGAGATCGGCAGCACGCTCGACACCTGCCTCGACGCCGCGGGCCTGTCGGTGGGCGCGATCCTCCTCCGCGACGCGGCCTCGTCGCCGCTCGTGGTGAAGGCGGCGCTGGGCGTCGACCCCTCCGCCTGGTGCGACGCGATCGACGCGTGGATCACGGCCGACGCTCACCGCAGCGTCGTCGTCCCGTCGCGTGAGCTCGGCGCGCGCGGCGACGCGCTGCTCGCCGCGTGGGGCCTCGGATCGGCGCTCGTCGTCCCGATCGTGGCGCGCAACGTCGCCCTCGGCGCGCTCGTCCTCGGCTCCCACGAGGCCGATCTGTCGCTCGGGGAGGGGGAGGCGTTCGCGCGCGCGGCGCGCGCGCTGTCGGCGCAGCTCGGGCACGCGGTGGCGCTGAGCCGCATGGTCTCGCGGGCGAACGCGGCCGAGCAGCGCTATCGGGACCTCCTCGACAACGCCCGCGACGCGATCGCGGTGCTCGACCTCGGCGGCGTCGTGCGCGAGGTCAACCAGCGCTGGGAGCGGATCACCGGCGCCTCGCGTCAGGACATGATCGGCAAGACCTTGGGGGAGATCGAGGCGCTCGGCCCGCTGTCTACGGTCGAAGGCTTCCGCGCGCTCGTCGCCGCGGGCGGCGGCGACGTGCCCGCGGTCACCATCGCCCGCGACGGCGACGCGGTGGAGGTCGAGCTGTCGGTGACGGTCTCGGACGCGGGGGGCGAGACGCTCGTGTTCGTGGTCGGTCGCGACGTCACCGAGCGCCGGCGGCTCGAGGCGCAGCTGCGCGGCACCCAGCGCATGGAGGCGATCGGGCGCTTCGCGGGCGGCGCCGCCCACGACATGAACAACGTGCTCGCGGCGGTGCTCGCGTACGTGGACTTCGTCCTCGAAGACCTCCCGGACGACGACCGAAGGCGGCCGGACGCGCTCGAGATCCGGCGCGCGGCCGAGCGCGGCGCGGCGCTGACGAAGCAGCTCCTCGCGTTCAGCCGGCAGCAGGTCATCCAGCCCCAGGTCGTGGACCTGAACGTCGTCGTGAAGTCCCTCTCGAGGATGCTCCGCGCCCTCATCGGCGAGGACGTCGACGTCGTGGTGCGCCTCGCTCCCGACCTGCCCTCGGTGAAGATCGACGTGGGGCAGGTCGAGCAGGTGATCATGAACCTCGCCATCAACGCGCGCGACGCGATGCCGCGGGGGGGGACGGTCCTCGTGGCCACCGAGCGGCGCGGCGAGTCGGTGCGCCTCGTCGTCGCCGACACCGGCAGCGGCATGGATTGGGCGACGAGGCAGCGCATCTTCGAGCCCTTCTTCACCACCAAAGAGCCCGGCAAGGGGACGGGGCTCGGGCTCTCGACCGTCTTCGGCATCGTCCGTCAGAGCGGCGGGCAGATCGCCGTCGAGAGCGAGCCCGGCCGCGGCGCCACGTTCACCATCGACTGGCCGGTGGCGGGCGAGGCGCCGGCCGTCGCCGCCGCCGATCCGGCGCCCACCGCGGGCGGGCACGAGACGATCCTGGTGGTGGAGGACGACGACGCCCTGCGCCACGCGGTCAAGCGCACGCTCGAGGCCCACGGCTACCGCGTGATCCCCGCGCGGAGCGGGCGCGAGGCGCTGCTCGCCGCGGCGGCGGGAGAGCGCATCCACCTGCTCCTCACCGACGTCGTCCTCCCCGAGCTGAGCGGGCCCGAGGTCGCTCGCGAGGTCGGCGTCGTGGCGCCGGACGTGTGCGTACTGTACATGTCGGGATATACCGACACGTCGGCGCACGACGAGGTCCCGGTGGGAGGGCTCCGCTTCTTGCAGAAGCCGTTCGCGCCCGAGGCGCTCCTCGATCGCGTCCGCACGGTGCTCGACCAAGGGCGCGTCGTGGCCTGAGCGGGCGCGTCGGCGCCCCCGCGTGTGGTCGTCGCCCGGCCGGTCGCGGCGCGCGCGCGGCGCTTGACCGGTGTGCTCCGAGACGCGACGCTGGCGCATGCTCACGCGCGCGGCGCTCTGTGTCGGCGTGGCCCTCGCCACGCTCCTCGTGACTCGCGCGGCCTCGGCGTGCGGCGTCGGCGCCGGCGGAGCGGCGGGCCTGAGCGGGTGCAGCCTCGCGGAGCACGAGGAGGAGTCGCGGCGGAAGTGGCGCGCCGGCGCGAGCTACGGGCTCGCGTCGACGTCGCTGCGCTTCACCGGAAACCAGCGGGTCTCGCAGACGCGGCACGCGGCGCTCGCGACGCTCGAGCACCGGCCGACGCCGAGCCTCTCCGTGCAAGCAGGGCTCGGGGGCCTCCTCGGCGAGGTGTCGCTCGGGGGGCAGACGTTCGGCTTTTCACCGGGGGTGATCGGCCTCCTCGGCGCCTCGTACCGCGCGGTCGACCCCGCAGGCAACGGCGGGCTCTTCATGTTGCTCACGAGCCAGCTCTCCTTCGCGGCCACGCGCGCGAACGACGCGCCGTACACGGCGGTCGATCTGCGCCTCGGGGTCCTCTTCGGGAAGACCTTCTTCGACGTCCTCACGCCGTACGCCACGGCGCGCGTCTTCGGCGGCCCCATCCTCTGGGACGTCGGGGGTGCGCCGGCGCAGGGGACGGACGTGAACAAGTACCAAGTCGGCGGTGGCGCGACCGTCCTCCTCGCCCGGCGCTTCGATCTGTTCGTGGAGGGGATCCCGCTGGGCGAGCGCGGCCTCGCCGCCGGCGCGGGTTACGCCTTCTGAAACCCACGGGCCCAAGATAGTTACCCAGTAACTTTCCGGGGTGGGTAGATCACGCACACATGGAAGCGCTGATCCAGATCACCCCGTTCGCACCTCCCAAGTAGTTGAAATGACGTCGTGGCGTTGTTGGCCCCACTCCTGCAACAGTGTGCGCCTGGGTAGGACAGGAGGAGGAAACGTGATGGATCTTCGTAAGCTCTTGGGTCTGGCGGCGGTGGTGGTTCCGGCTTTCGTGGCCGGTTGCTCCCAGGAGGTCGCGGACGACGACACCGGCGCCGAGTCGGCGCTGTCGGTGGAGGAGGGCCCCGTCGACACGGCCGGCTCTTCGACCGAGGTGTGGTCCGTCACGCACAAGTGGACCGACCGCGCTCCGTCCGGCAAGACCTACGAAGAGGACTACGTCGACTGGGTCGCCGGCCTCCGCCGCACGAACGGCTTCAAGTACGGCCAGACCCTGATGTTCACGACGCCGGCCGGCTCGCCCTACCAGAAGGAGCTCGCCGCGCCGACGCTCGAGTGCGCCGACACCGCGCTCTTCGCTCGCGTCGTGTACGCGGCGCTGAACCACCTGCCGTTCTACGTGAAGTCGGACGACCTCTACGCGGGGCACTTCGGCTTCATCAAGAAGGACGGCACGCCGCACCCCTGGGGCTCGAACTTCAAGAGCTACAAGGACTACGAGGGCACCTGGCGCGAGGGCGACCCTTGGCCGAGCGACTCGCGCCTCCGCGGGATGCACATCTCGAGCTACAAGAGCGGCGACGAGACCTTCGTCGAGTCGAACCCCGGCACCAAGGGCGGCGGCGGCGCCTGGTTCGACGAGTTCCTCCTCAACAAGCGCGTCGGCTACTTCATCCTGAAGCTCGTCGACATGTTCGGCAGCATCAACCTCGCGTCCGAGCGCAACCTCTTCCACATCAAGGCGGACGCGACCCAGCCCGGCGACGCGCTGCTCCACCGCCACGGCAAATACGCCGCGATCGGCCACACGCTCTTCGTCTACCAGGTGCGCAAGCCGCGCGCCGGCCGCCTCGAGATCGAGGTCGTCTCGGGCTCGATGCCCGCCCGCCAGGCCTCGTGGGAGCCGCACTACCAGTCGCGCGGGTACTTCCTCAACCACCACGCCGGTGGCGAGGAGACCGTCCAGGAGTGCCGCCCCGAGTACAGCCTCGACTACCAGGACAAGACCAAGTGCAAGAAGGAGGTCGGCACCACGACCCGCGCGTCGGGCGCCGAGTGCCCCGCCGGCTACGACAAGCACTCGTGGGACGAGACCAAGTGCGTGAAGTACTCGGTCATCCCCAGCGAGAACACCGACATCCGCAAGATGGGCGGCGGCATCCGTCGCTTCCGCACCCCGGTGCTCCAGAGCGGCCGCTGGATGAACATCGTCCCCCGCACCGCGGCGAGCGTGTACATCCCCGACACCGACGTCCAGGCCATCGGCGACCGCGTGAAGCAGTTCGAGGAGCTCCTCTCGCTCGGCACCCCCGAGGAGCGCAAGACCGCTGCCCTCGCCACCATCGAGAGCTACCGCGAGTACATCCGCAACGCCCCCTCCACCTGCTCCAAGCGCACCGCCCGTGAGGACGCGTTCGCCGACCTCTACCGCGCGTACAGCGACATGGGCACCTGGGACAAGGCGAAGGTCGACAAGGACCACCGCACCCTCGAGGACTACGTCTTCGCCGAGCTCGACTACGACCTCTCGAAGACCTGCTGCTGGAACAGCACCAAGCGCGAGCACTACGACACGATCATGAAGTGGGCCGACGCCGAGATGAAGAAGGCGGACGCCAACCAGACCTGCATCGCCCCGCCGGTCTTCAAGGCCGAGGGCGCGGGTGACGGCTACGAGAAGGTCCGCGCGTTCGCCAAGTCCAAGAACCTCCCGTTCCCCGACGCCTGGACCGAGGACGAGACCTGCAAGGCGAAGACGGTCCAGGAAGACACCGTCACCGCCCGCGGAACGGAGGCGAAGTACTGCCGCTGACCGCCTGACGCGAAGATCCCCGCGAACGAGGAACCCCCCCTCCTCCTCCCTCCCTCCCTCGTTCGCGAAACCACGCGGGGCTCACCCATCCGGTGAGCCCCGCGCCCCTTTTTGTCGCTCGTCGCTCGTCGCTCGTCGCTCGTCGCCGGCCGGGGGCGCGTCAGCGGTCCGCTTGGGCGGCGCCGCTCCGTGTCATCACGCCGACCGCGTGGTGGTCTCGCGCGCTCAGGCCCGGCACCGCGCTCTCCCACCGCGCTCGCCCGTCCTCGAGGCCGAGCGCGAAGACGAAGCCGGCGCTGGTGACGAGGACGAGATCTTCGTCCACGAGCAACGTCGGCGCGAAGTGGCCGAAGTTCATCGGCGGCCCCATCGGCGTCTGCCAGAGCACGCGGCCGTCGTCGTGGGAGAGGCACGTCACGGTGGTCACGCCCGACGGGCTCGCGAAGAACCCCGACGGCATCGGGCCGAGCGCGACGACGAGGACCCGATCGCCGCTCACGACGCATCGCATCCGGTCGCTGAACTGGTTCTCGATCCGCGGCACCTCGTGGTGCCACGCCGGCCTCCCCGTCGCGCGCTCCCACGCGGTGACGACGTTCCCGGCGCAGGTGAAGACGAGGGTGCTCGGCTGGGGCGACGTGCGGTACATGGGTGGAGGATACACGCGTCGCCACCCCCGGCGCCTCTCGGACGCGCCCTGGGCGGTGCCGCCCGTCAGACGCGGTCGAGCGCGGCGGCCACGCGGTCGATCCACGCGTCGACGACCTCTGCCCGGCACGCCGACGGCACGCGCCGCCGCGCGAGCGCGACGAGCTCGCGCACCCGCGCCCTGGCGCCGTCGAGCCCGCGCACGGCCACGAGGCTCGGCCGACCGAGGGCGGCGTCGCGGCCGACCGGCTTGCCGAGCGCGGCCGCGCTCCCGGCCGCGTCGCGCACGTCGTCGGCGGCTTGGTACGCGCGCCCGACGGCGTCGCCGAAGCGCGACCACCCGCCCCCGTCGCCGCCGCTCGCGATCGCGCCGAGGGCCGCGGCCGCGGTGAAGAGGGACGCCGTCTTGGCGCGGTGGTACTCCTCGAGCGGCGCCGCCGTCTCGAGCTCCCACGCCTGGCCGCCCACGATGCCGCCGCTCGGCCCCGAGGCCTCGGTCAGCGCCGACAGCAGCGGGCCCGCGAGCTCCGGCGCCAGCGCCGCCGCGCGCCCGAGCTCGCGGAACGCGAGCACGATGAGCGCGTCGCCGACGAGCAGCGCCATCGCCTCGCCGAACGCGCGGTGCACCGACGGCAGGCCGCGCCGGAGCTCGGCGTCGTCGAAGCACGGCATGTCGTCGTGCACGAGCGAGGCGCAGTGGATGAGCTCCACCGCCGCCGCGCAGGCGTCGGTGACCTCCGGGCGCGGATCGCCGTGGGCCGCGGCGACGACGAGCACGAGCTGCGGGCGCAGGCGCCCCCCGCCCGAGAGCACCGCGTGCCGGAGCGCGCGCGCGAGCCTCGGCGGGGTCGCGCCGGGCCCCGCGCTCTCGAGCGCCCGCCCGAGCGCGGCCTCGACGCGCTCCTCCGACGTCGTGGGCGACAGGGGCGAAGGGAAGGGGGCGAGCGCGAGGTGGGGCGAAGCGGCCATGCAGTGCTCCTCGGGTCGAAGGGGACGCGCCGCGCCCACCGCGGGCCGGCATGAACAAAAGTTATACATGCGCTGGACAAAGGCAAGGGCTGTGTCCATAGTTTGTTCATGGTCGGATCCCCGAGGGTCGTCGTCGTCGGAACTGGGGTCGGGGGCCTCGCGGCCGCGATCGAGCTCGCCGCGGCGGGCGCGCAGGTCACCGTGGTCGAGGCGCAGCCGGAGGTCGGCGGCAAGATGCGGGCGGTGGACGTCGGGGGCGCCCTCGTCGACGCCGGCCCCACCGTCCTCACCATGCTCTGGGTCTTCGAGGAGCTCGCGCGCGCCGCGGGCGCGAGCCTCGCCGAGCTCGTCGACCTCGAGCGCGCGGAGATCATCGCCCGCCACGCGTGGTCCGACGGGACCCAGCTCGACTTGCACGCCGACCCCGCCGCGAGCGCGGACGCGATCGGGCGCGCGTTCGGCGCCCGGGAGGCGGCTCGCTTCCGCGCCTTCGCGCGGGAGACGGCGCGGATCTACGCGGCGGTCGAGGGGCCGTTCATTCGCTCGCCGCGCCCGAGCGTGCTCGACCTCGCTCGCCACGTGACGTCGCTCGGCGCGGCCACCCTCGCCCGCATCGACGCCCACCGCACGATGGCGCGGGCGCTCGAGTCGGCGTTCGGGGACCCGCGGCTGGTGCAGCTCTTCGGCCGCTACGCGACCTACGTCGGCGGCTCGCCCTACGAGGCGCCGGCCACGCTGAACCTCATCGCCCACGTCGAGTCCGCGGGGGTGTGGCGCGTCCGCGGCGGCATGAGCGCGCTCGCGCGCGGCCTCGCCGCGCTGGCGTCGCGGGTCGGGGCCTCGGTGCGGACGTCGTCGCCGGTGGCGCGCGTGATCACGCGCGGCCGGCGCGCGGCCGGCGTCGAGCTCGCGAGCGGCGAGGTCATCTTCGCCGACGCGGTCGTGTGGAACGGCGACCAGAGCGCGCTCGGGGCCGGGCTCGCGGGGGCGGACGTCGCCGCCGCCGCGCCCCGCACGCCGCTCGCCGACCGGTCGCTCTCGGCGCTCGCGTGGGTGATGGCGGCGCGACCGCGGGGCTTCCCCCTCGTCCACCACAACGTCTTCTTCTCGGACGACTACCCGGCCGAGTTCCGCGCGCTCTTCGACGCGCGCCGGGTCCCCGACCGACCCACCGTCTACGTCTGCGCCGAGGACCGCGGCGACGTCGCGCGCGACGCCGCGGGCGCGGAGCGCTTCTTGCTCGTCGTCAACGCCCCCGCGACCGGCGACGCACCCGAGCGATGGACCCCCGAGGAGAGAGAGCGATGCGAGCGAGTCACGACTGCGACGTTGTCGGCCTGCGGCCTCACCCTGGAGCGGACGGCGGACCGGCTGCTGTCCCCGGTCGAGCTGGAGCGCTGGTATCCGGGAACGGGCGGGGCGATCTACGGGCCGCGCCCGAAGGGGCCGACGTCGTCGCTGTCGCGGGAGGGCTCGACCACCAAGGTCTCGGGCCTGTACCTCGCGGGTGGGAGCGTCCATCCGGGCGCCGGCGTCCCGATGGCGGCGACGAGCGGGCGGCTGGCCGCGGCGAGGGTGCTCGCGGACCTCGCTTCGACGCCCCGGTCGCGCCCGGCGGCTACCAGTGGCACTACCTCGACGGCGCGAGCGCCGATGGGCGCTTCGCCGTCGTCGTCATCGCGCTGATCGGCAACCCCTTCTCGCCGGCGTACGCCGCCGCCCGCCGGCGCGGCCCGGCGTCGCCGCTCGAGCACGCCGCGCTCAACGTCGCCGTCTACGGGCCCGGCGGGCGCGTCTGGTGCCTCACCGAGCGCGCGATGAGCGCGAGCGAGCGCGGCGCGTCGGGCGCGGCCTTCGGGCGGAGCGCGGCGCGGTGGGAGGCGGGGGCGCTCGTCGTCGACGTCGACGAGCGGAGCGCGCCCTTCGGCCGGCCCGTCCGCGGTCGGGTCGTCTTCCACCCCGAGTCGGCGCCCGTCGCCGCCTGGGATCTCGACGACGCCGGCGTGCACCGCTGGTGGCCGGTCGCGCCCCGCGGGGTGGTCGAGGTCGCGCTCGCCGAGCCCTCCGTGCGCTTCTCGGGCCTCGGCTACCACGACGCCAACGCCGGGAGCGCCCCCCTCGAGGCCCACTTCTCGCGGTGGAGCTGGGCCCGAGGCCACGCCGCCGACGGAGGCACCGTCCTCGCGTACGACGTGGCCCTCGCGGGCGGCGGGCGCCGGTCGCGCCGGGTCGTCGCCGCCGCCGACGGCTCCGTCGCCGCGATCGAGCAGACTATCTCACAAAGGATACGCGGGACCGCGTGGGGGCTCGAGCGCGAGGCCCCCGTCGACGCGTCCGCGTCCGCGGCTCCGCGCGTCGCCCGCGCGCTCGAGGACACGCCGTTCTACGCGCGGGCGCTGGTCGAGACGACCCTCGGCGGCCGGGCGGTGACGGCGATGCACGAGGAGCTCTCCCTCGAGCGGCTCCAGCGGCGGTGGGTGCAGGCGCTCCTCGGCTTCCGCATGGGGAGGCGGTCGTGGGCCCGCTGACGATCCTCTCGACGGCGCTCGTCCTCGCCAGCGCTGGCGCGGGCGGGTGGG
>JAEUKG010001242.1 GCA_016794325.1 Myxococcales bacterium
GGTTCTCGCCCCGAAGTCCGTCAGGACGACGCCACCCGTGCCGAAGGTGGGATCCAGCGCTCCGTCCGCGGAGTAGCGGAGGACGGCGAAGTCGAAGTTCTGCCCGACGAAGCGCGTGTATCCCGCGATGAGGATCTTGCCATCCGGCTGCAAGGTGAGCGCGCGGAGCGCGTGGCTCGTATTGCCCACCTTCGTCTCGACCAGACCGGCGGTGCCGAAGGCGGGGTCGAGCGAGCCGTTGGGCATCAGGCGGACGACGGCGAAGCCTTGACCTGCGTTGGTCTTCACACCGCCGACGACGATCTTTCCGTCGAGCTGAACGGCGACCGCGTCTGCGCTTGCGGTCTCACTGCCGTAGGAGAGGACGACGACGCCTCCGTCGCCGAACGACGGATCCAGCGTGCCCGCGGGGCCCGGGCAGGTCGAGCCCGCGTCGCCCGCGTCACCGGCGTCAAGCTCGGCACCGGTGTCGGCTGCGGTCGTGTCTCCACCACCGTCGGTCGGCGAACCCGTCTCCGCGCCGCTGTCCGCGCAGGCGGCGCCGTCGCACTTGGGCAGGCTGCCGTCGTCCGTCCCGCAGGCGAAGGCGAGGCCGCCCATGGCGAGCGCGAGCGTCGCGAGGAGCGCGAGCCACCGCCGGCGTGACCCTCCGCGAAGGCGCGTCATCGCGGCACCGGGTGCGCGGTTGGAATCGGTGGAAGGCCTGGATGTCGGGACGCGCATCCAGCGATCGTAGCCCCCAGTGTCGAGGGAGTCGTTGGGCCTACGTTGGCCCGAAGCTTGCCCGTCCGTCCGTCCGTCCGTCCGTCCGTCCGTCCGTCCGTCCGTCCGTCCGTCGTTTTTCGGCACAATTCCGGATGCATGAGCCCACCCCGCGTTTCGCGAGCGCCTGATCCCACAGGCACCTCGACTCGACGCCGCTCCTGTAGCTGACGCCGGACATACACGCAAGCGGCGCCTCGAGAATGTCACACACGAGGGCCTGCAGGCCGCGTGCTCTGCGACCGCGCGCTCCTGGGCTGGAATCCCGATGCGCATATCGCGTTCATACACGTGTATGAACGGACTATCCCGAACGGGCCTGCGTTGCCCGGGTCGAGCAGGCTCGGGAGGTAGTCGCAGTTCCACCGAGCCACGAGCCCGTCGCTCGAGACGTACGTCGAGAACGTGGCCATCCCTTCGTCGACGAATACGTGGCGAGCCTGAAGCGCCTCTTGTCCGACGATCACGCTCGCTGACTTGGTCACTCTCCGGAGTGAAACCTCCATCACCCCGACGGGCCGAGACTCAAGCGAGGGCGGTGATGGGCGTGACCTCGACGCGAGCGGTGAAGTCGACGACGGCGCCGGTGCAAGAGATGCGGAGGGCGAGCCCGGAGGTGCCGAGGGCGATGGCCCAGCCGGCGGGGAGGGTGCCGGCGCCGACGATTGGGGCGGGCGGGGGAGCGGGGTCGACGATGGCGAGGGCGCCGTTCGCGGCGACGAGGAGCTCGTAGACGTGGCGGCCGACGGTGGCGGGGGCGCCGCGGCCGGGCCAGGTGGAGCGCCAGGACTCGACTCCGTCGCCGGGGATAGCGACGACCGGGAGGGGTGCCCCACCGGGATAGTCGGGGACCGCGGCCGGGAGTCACGCCCGAACGGCGTGGGGGTCACGGTGGGAGTCGATCACGCTCCCGCGGTACGCGCTGGCCCGGCTCCGAGCCGGTCGAGCGCCTCGCCGGTGACGCGCACGACGCGCCACTCGGGCAGGATCGTGGCTCCCAGCTTCTCGTAGAACGCGATCGCGGGGGCGTTCCAGTCGAGCACCTGCCACTCGAAACGCGTGCAGTGTGCACGCTTTGCCTCCTCCGCGAGGGCGCGCATGAGCGCGAGCCCGACCCCGCCGCCGCGCTCCTCGGGCTCGACGAAGAGATCCTCGAGGCGCAGGACGCCGCGGCCCTCCCAGGTGGAGTAGGCGAAGAAATAGAACGCGAAGCCGATCGCCCGGCCGCCCCGCTCGGCGAGGAGCACGTGGAAGAGGGGGCGCTCGCCGAAGCCGTCGCGGACGAAGTCCTCGGCGCGCGCGACCACCTCGTGGGCGGCGCGCTCGTACTCCGCGAGCTCGCGCACGAGCTCGAGGATGCGCGGCGCGTCCTCGGGGCGCGCCGCGCGGATCGAGACGCTCACGCCTTCATCGTGCCGAGATCGCTCGGCACGAGGAGGGTCGGCTCGGTGCGCTCCTGGACGTCGCGCGCCGACAGGCCCGGGGCGACCTCGCGCAGGACGAGGCCGTCCTTCGTCACGTCGATGGTGGCGAGATCGGTGATGATCCGGTGCACGACCCGCCGCCCGGTGAGGGGCAGGGAGCACGCCTTGAGGATCTTCGGGGCGCCGTCTTTGGCCGCGTGATCCATGATCACGACGACGCGCTTGGCGGCGGCGACGAGGTCCATCGCGCCGCCCATGCCCTTGACCATCTTGCCGGGGATCATCCAGTTCGCGAGGTCGCCCTGCTCGGACACCTGCATCGCCCCGAGGATGGCGAGATCGATGTGGCCGCCGCGGATCATCTCGAAGCTCTCGGAGCTCGAGAAGATCGCGGAGCCCTTCATCATCGTCACCGTCTCCTTGCCGGCGTTGATGAGGTCGGCGTCGACCTCGCGCTCGGTGGGGTAGGGGCCGATGCCGAGCAGGCCGTTTTCGCTCTGGAGGACGACCTCGACCCCGTCGGGGATGAAGTTGGCGACCAGGGTCGGCATGCCGATGCCCAAGTTGACGTAGTAGCCGTCCTTCAGCTCCTGGGCGGCGCGCTTCGCGATCGCGTCGCGGGAGAGTCCTTTTTCGCTCATGACGCTGCCCTCACGGTCCGCTTCTCGATGCGCTTCTCGTACTTCTCGCCCTGGAAGATCCGCGTGACGTAGATCCCCGGGGTGTGGATGTGGGCGGGGTCGAGCGCGCCGACCTCGACGATCTCCTCGACCTCGCAGATGGTCACCCGCGCCGCGGTCGCCATCATCGGGTTGAAGTTCATCGCGGTGTGCCGGTAGACGACGTTGCCGAAGCGGTCGCCCTTCCACGCCTTGACCAGCGCGAAGTCGCCGACGATCGCGGGCTCGAGCACGTGGAGCTTGCCGCCGAACTCGCGGGTCTCCTTCTTGGGGCTCGACTTGGCGACGCTGCCGTCGGCCGCGTACTTGAGCGGGAGCCCGCCGTCGCTCACCGCGGTGCCGGCGCCGGTCGGCGTGTAGAACGCGGGGATCCCGGCGCCGCCGGCGCGGATGCGCTCGGCGAGGGTGCCCTGCGGCACGAGCTCGACCTCGAGCTCGCCGCTCAGGTACTGACGCTCGAACTCCTTGTTCTCGCCGACGTAGCTCGAGATCATCTTCGTGATCTGCTTGTTCTTGAGCAGGATCCCGAGGCCGAAGTCGTCGACGCCGCAGTTGTTGGAGACGAACGTGAGGTTCTTCCGCCCGAGCTCGCGCAGCGCGCGGATGCTGTTTTCGGGGATCCCGCAGAGTCCGAAGCCGCCGGCGAGGACGGTCGCGCCGTCCGGGATGTCGGCGCACGCCTCGATCGCGCTCTTCACGATCTTGTTCATGGCGCCTGCGTACCGACAAAAGCGCCGCGACGCAACCGGTCCGTCACCGCGGACGTTCGCGCCTCGGCCCCGCCACGAGCGCCTCGAGCTCACGGCGGAGCGCGGCCTCGTCGCCGAGGCCGCCGTAGCGAAACGCCGCGTAGCGCCGCACGACGACCGCCATGTCGGCGGCTTCGCCCTCGATGCGCTCGGCGAGCTCCTCGAGGGTCTCGGCCTCGGGGCGCTCGACGCCGGCGCGCGCGAGGGCGCGCGCGAGGAGCGGATAGAGCGGGTGGGCGGGGCCCTTCGCGGGGCCGCCGGGGGCCCCGCCGGCGCGGCGGCGCCGCAGCCACACCGCCCCGCGCACCGCGGCCAAGAAGGCCACGAGCCCGAGGAGTCCGCGCCAGCCCGTCGCCGCGATCACCTCCCACGCGGCGCCGCTCCGGCGCCGCAAGAAGTCCCAGAGCGCCGACGGCGCGTGCGAGTCCCTCGGCTCGAGCGTGGTCGCCTCCGGGGTCGCGTCCCACGTCTCCCACCGCCCCTGGACGTAGGCCTCGACCCAGGCGTGCGCGTGCTTCTCGCGCACGATCCAGTAGTCGCCGTACGCGTTGCGCTCCACCACGCGGTAGCCGGTGGCGACGCGCGTGCGCACGCCGACGGTGCGCGCCAGCAGCGCGAGCGCGCTC
>JAEUKG010000009.1 GCA_016794325.1 Myxococcales bacterium
CGAGGTCGCGCTCCAGCTCCTCAAGCTCCCGATGCTGGTCGGCCGCGTGCGCCTCGGCCACGTCGAGGTCGGCCCGATCACGCGGGTGGTCGCGTCGCTCGGCGAGCGCGCGTGCGTGCTCGAGGGGGCGGGCCTCGCGGCGGACCTGCGCGCCGCGGCGCGCGTGGTCGTCACGTCGCTCTTCGCGGGGAGCGACGTCGCGCGGGTGCTCGAGGACTTCGCGTTCCAGTCGTCCAACCTCGCGACCCTCCAGCGCATCACCAGCCACATGCTCCAGGCGACCGACCTCGATCGGGCGCTCTCGGTCATGCTCTCGGGCATCACCTCCGGCTACGGGCTCGCGTTCAACCGCGCCGCGCTCTTCGTCCACGACGCCGAGCGCGGCGGCTACCGAGGCCACATGGCGATCGGGCCCGCCGACGAGGCGGAGGCGCACCGCATCTGGGAGGCCATCGAGATCGAGCAGAAGACGCTCGATCAGATGATCGTCGACGCGTCGGAGCGCCGCGTCGACACGCGCTTCCAAGAGGCGATCCGCCGCGTCGTGCTCGTCGCCGACGACGCGGAGGAGGACGAGGTCGGCGCCGCGCTCGGGAGCCCGCGCTCGCTCGCGTTCGCCCGCGCCCCGCGGAGCCCCGCCCTCTCCGTGCTCGACGCGAGCCGCGGCTTCGTCCTCGCGGCGATCCGGGCGCACGGGCGCGTGCGCGGCCTGCTCTTCGCCGACAACCGCTACTCGGGGGCGCCGGTCGCGGCCGAGCAGCTCGCCCACGTGGGGTTCTACGTCGACCTCACCGCCCTCGTGTGGGAGAACCTCTCCCTGCTCGCCCGGGTCGAGGCCGCCGCGCGCGAGGACGCGCTCACCGGCGTCTGGAACCGCCGCGAGTTCGACGTGCGCTTCGAGGCCGAGCGCTCGCGGTGCCAGCGCTCGGGCGCGAGCTGCTCGGTGATGGTCGTCGACGTCGACCACTTCAAAGCCGTGAACGACGACGGCGGCCACGCCGCCGGCGACGACGTCCTGCGCAAGCTCGGGGCGCTGCTCCGGCGGAACGTCCGCGAGCACGACGTCGCCGCGCGGCTCGGCGGCGACGAGTTCGTGGTGCTCTTGCCCGACGCGACGCGCGAGCAGCTCACCGCCGCCGCGCAGCGGATCGGCTCTCTCGCGCGCGACGAAGGCATCTCGCTCAGCGTGGGCGGGGCGAGCTTCCCCGACGACACGCCCGACATCGGCGGCCTCGTCATGGTCGCCGACGAGCAGCTCTACGCGGCCAAGCGCGCGGGGCGCGGCTGCGCGTTCGTCGGCGGCGCGCGCGTCGCGTTCGGACGGAGCGGCGCGCGCGGGGTGCGCACGATCCGATCGCGCCGGAGCGAGCTTGACGCCGCTCCGACCGACGCTAGCCTCCGCGTCGAGGAGGCACCATGGCACGCCGAACGGTCACCGTCCGATCCCTCGTCGCCGCGGCCGCCGTCGCGCTCGCCGCGTGCTCGAGCGGCGACGAGGCGTCGCGACCCGAATCCGGATCCAGCGGCGCGCCGACCCCGGCAGGGGGCGAAGGCGCCGACGGCGGACCCGTCGCCCTGCCCGACGGCGCCGCGCCGAGCGAGGACGGCGGCAAGCCGCGCGGCGACGGTGGACCCGATCCGGTCTTCGCCTCGAAGCTCTACGTGCTCCCGCAGACGCCCTTCGCCGTGACCAAGATCGGCGACGCGGTGGAGGCGCTCTTGGCCGCGAAGCCGAGCCTCGCGAACGTGATCGTGTTCGTGCACGGGCGCGCGTGCGGAGGGGGCGGCGAGCCCGGTCTTGGACGCGAGCGCGGCCTCGAGGACGATGTTGCCCAT
>JAEUKG010000042.1 GCA_016794325.1 Myxococcales bacterium
CGATGGAGCAGAGGGCGAGCCCGGCGTGGGTCGCGAGGAGGAGCCGGCCGTGGGCGAGGCACCGGGAGGGCGCGGCGCCGAACGTGGGATCGTCCTCGGGGGCGGAGCGGGACGCGACGAGGCGGCCGCGGGCGTCGACGACGTGGTGCTCGGTGGTCACCGCGCCGCCGCGGTCGACGTCGCGGGAGAAGAGCCCGAGCTCACCCCCCGCCACGAAGCTCGCGTCGACGACGCGGCCCCCCGGGGGCGGGGCCTCGGCGGTGGTGAGCGGGCCGCGCGCGGCGTCGGCGACGAACGCCACGCCCGCGCGCCCGACGTCCCAGGCCCCGAAGACCATGGATCCTGCGGCGAAGAGGCGCGCGCGCGACGCGAGCACCGCGCCGACGCGCGTGCCGGCGTCGACGCGGGTGAGGACGCCGTCGCGCACGAAGAGCGCGCCGGCGGAGGTCGCGACGAAGAGGGGCTCGCCGAGCCCGACGTCGACGCTGAAGCGCTCCACCACCCGGCCGCCGCGGGCCCGCGCGACCTCGTCGCCGCGGGCGATCCAGGTGTCGGCGCCGGACACGAACACCCGGGCGCCGGGGCCGAGGGGGACGGGAACGCGCGTCCCGTCCTCGCGGCGGAGCACCCCGCCGTCGTCGATCACGTAGGCGAGGCGGCCCCCGTCGAGGGTCACGAGCGCGAAGCGGCCGGCGCCCGCAGAAACATGCAGAGTGCACCGAACGGCCCCGCGGCTGACGACCGCGGGGGCGACCACCCGCGCCGTGCACCGCGGGCACCGCGCGAGCCCGTGCTCGAGCCCGCAGGAGCAGCGCGTGAAGCGGGCGGCGAGCGCGGCCGCGGGGAAGGGGCCCCGCTCGCCCCCGTCGAACACGCGGACGAACACCTCGCGCAGGGCGTCGGGCAAGACGGCCGGCGGCTCGGCGGACTTCGGCAGCGTCACCTCCGGCGAGAGGATCGACAGGCGGGCCTCGGCCCGCCGCACGAGCGTCGCGACGGAGGGGTGGGCGCCCCCGTAGGGGTGCACGTAGAGCAGGCACGAGAACAGGAGGACCGCGAACGCGTACCAGTCGGAGTCGGCGTCGAACGCGGGGGCGGCGGCGAAGTCGCGGCCGTAGAGCCGCGGATCGCACGTGCGCTCGTGCGAGACCTCGCACGGAAAGCATGCATATTGCATCGATTCGGCGTCGATCAGGTGCACCTCGCCGCCGGGGGCGCCCGGGGCGGCGGGGAGGCCGGTGACGAGCACGTTGCCGGCGTTGAGGTCGCCGACGACGACCCCCGCGCGGTGGATCGCGGCGAGCCGAGCGTGCAGGCGGGCGAAGAGCGCGCACACCGCGGCGGCGGAGACGGCGCCCTCGCGGAAGCGGCGGGTCCCGAGCCGGGTGAGGTCCACCGCGCCGTCGACGCGCCGCATGACGTAGCCGACGCGCTCCTTCGCGGCGCTCTCCACCCAGCCCTCGGGCCCGACCGCGAGCTCCGCGAGGGCGCCGGGGAAGGCGTCGATCTTCCGGATCTTCGCGGCGCTCGGCGGGGTCGCGAAGATCTTGATCGCCCGGCCGCCGGGGGCACGGTAGACCGTGCCCTCGCCGCCCGCTCCGAGGACGTCGCGGTCGGTGAGGTCGGCGCGCGCGCCGCCGGGGAGGACCACGGCGGTCACGGCGCACCTCGCACGATCGCGCCCGCGGTGGCGTCGTCGCGCGCGCCGCCGCCGCGCTGGGCGACGCGCAGCGCCTTGACGAGCAGCGAGGGGTTCTTGGCGAGGCGGCCGCTCGCGACGAGATCCCCGAGCGGCCGGCCGCGTCCGAGGAGGCCCGCGGCGCCGTCGGTCGCGACGACGAGCGACGCCACGCGCACGGCGGGGCGATCGACGTGGAGGACCGGGCGCGCGAGGTCGCCGCTCGTGAGCGCGTAGGCGGCGTAGGATGGCGCGTTCGCGGGGCCGGGGTCGAGCTGCGTGACCTCCCCGTCGACCGCGAACGCGCCGTCCCCCTGGCCGAGCACGACGGCGCGCGTCGGGCCGACGGCGGCGCAGAGCCAGGAGAAGAGGAAGGCGTCGGCGAGCACGTCCCGCGCGCGCGCCGCGCCTCCTCCCAGCGCGCGCGCCGCGGCGGCGAGCGAGCTCACGAGATCGCCGTGGATGGCGTCGCACGCCGCGCGCGGCGTGAGCCGCGCCAGCCGGGCGACCGCCGCGCGCGCGAGGAAGACCGCGCCGAGCTTGGCGCCGATCTCCGACCGCGGCGCCGAGCCGCACCCGTCGGTCACCACCACCACCGACCAGCCATAGCCGCGCCGCGCCGCGCAGCCGTCTTGGTTGTCCCGGAACGCGGCGACGTGGTCGGAGCCGACGACGGAGCCCACGGCGGCCACCGGCCCCGACGGCGCGCTCTCTCCAAAAAGAGTCATCAAGACTCAATATGAGTCCAATAGACTTTATGTCAAGCGGGCGCGCCGCCGCTACGGACGCCCGGCACGCGCCGACCCCTTCGAGCGGGCCCCTCGGCTACTCGTCGTGGGCGTTGCTGGGCACGAGCGTCGGGGCGGGCCCGCGGACCACGATTCCCGTCGGCGTCGTGCCGAACCACGGCGAGGCGTGCCCGCACGTCGTGCAGACGAGCCGGTACGATTTGGCGGCGCCGTCGACGGCGAGCGCGAAGGCGCCCGCGTCGCACTTGGGGCACATGACGACGTCGCCGGCGCGGAACTTCGCCCAGAGCGTCGCGACCTCGGCCGCGGGAATCCCCCCAGCGTCGTCGGGGAAATCGTCCCCTTCCATCACCTCCTTTTTGGCAGAAAGGGAAGGCGCCTGTAAAGGATTTCCGGGCTTCGTCGCGGTTTTGCGCGCACCTCGAGGCCGCGGCCCGCGCCCGCCGCGCTTTGCCGCTGCGACGCCGGCGCCTTCCATGTATACGGTTCGCGTGAGCGGCGTTCGCGGCAGGCGGGTCATCGTCGTCGGTGCCACCGGGCGGCTCGGCGTCGCCATCGCCGAGGCCCTCGCGCGGCGGGGCGACAAGCTCGTCCTCACGGCCCGCGATCCGAACAAGCTCGCGGTGATGGAAGAGGCGCTGCGGGCGGCGCCGCTCTCGGCGGACGTGGCCACGGTGTGCGCCGATCTGACGCGCCCCTCGGCCATCGACGAGATCGTCGACGGGGTGCGCGCCAAGGTCGGCCACGTCGACGACGTCGTGCTCGCGTGCGGGCCGTTCCCGAGGACTCCGTTCGACGACCTCGTCCGCGAGGATCTCGAGCGCACGCTCCACGTCCACGCGGTCGCCCCGCTCCTCCTCGTCCACGCCCTCAAGGGCGATCTCGCGGCCTCCCACGGTGCGGTGGTGGGCCTCGGCGACGCCGGCACGACGCGGCCATACACCAATCATGTCGCGTATTTGACCGCGAAGGGAGCGCTCCGCGCCGGCCTCCTCGCGCTCTCCGCGGAGCTCGCCCCCGAGGTGCGCGTCAACATGGTCGATCTCGGCATCGTGGCCGATCCCGAGGCCGACGCCGATCCGCTGCGCCACCACCGGCTCGCCACCCGCTCGCGCCTCGGCCGCTTCGGGACGCCCGACGACGTCGTCCACGTGGTCCTGGCGCTCCTCGACGCGGCCTGGGCCACGGGCGAGGTCTGGGGCGTGGGCGGATAGCCGGCTCGGGCGCGGCTGTGGTAGAGCCGCCGGCATGACTTTCGCGACCTCCGTGGGGCAGCTCAAGATCAAGCTCTTCGCCGACGGCGCCGACGCGCGCGGCATCGCCGAGGTCGGCAAGGACCCGCTCATCCGCGGGTTCACGACCAACCCGACGCTCATGCGCAAGGCGGGCATCACCCACTACGAGGCCTTCGCGAAGGAGGTCTTGGGGATCATCGGCGGCCGGCCCATCTCGTTCGAGGTCTTCGCCGACGACTTCGCGGAGATGGAGCGTCAGGCGCGGCTCATCGCCACCTGGGGCTCGAACGTGTTCGTGAAGATCCCCGTCACCAACACGAAGCGCGAGAGCGCGGTTCCCCTGGTGGAGCGCCTCGCGAAGAGCGGCGTCCGGCTCAACGTGACCGCGCTCATGACGACGAAGCAGGTGCGTGAGGTCGCGAACGCGCTCAAGGACGGCCCGGAGTCGAACATCAGCGTCTTCGCGGGCCGCATCGCCGACACCGGGCGCGACCCGGTGCCCGCGATGAAGGAGGCGCTCGACGCGATGGCGATCGCGCCGAAGGCCGAGCTCATCTGGGCGAGCCCGCGCGAGCTCCTGAACATCTTCCAGGCCGACGCGATCGGGTGCCACATCATCACCGCGACCAACGACATCCTCGCCAAGCTCAAGCTCGTCGGCAAGGACCTCGACGACTACTCGCTCGACACGGTGCAGATGTTCTTCAAGGACGGGCAGGCCTCGGGCTTCTCGCTCTGACGGGTCCGGGGTCCGAGCGCGGGCTCGCCCCGCGCTCGCGCGCCGCCTGGCGGCTCAGCGCCGATCCATCGTCCACGGGTTCGCGACGAGGTAGCGGACGGTGTCCACGACCGAGGACTCGAGCGTGTGCTTGGGCTCCCAGCCGAGCGCGCGCAGCTTGCCGATGTCGAGCAGGATCTTCGGCGAGTCGCCGACCCATCCGCGCTCGCCGCCCTCGTAGGTGAGCTTGGGCGAGAGCCCGAGCTCGCGCACGATGTACGAGATGCTCGTGTTGACCTCGAGCATGTCGGGTCGGCCGATGTTGTGCACCCAGTAGCCGGAGCCGGCGGCGGCGGTCGCCCCGACCGCGGTCATGATCGCCGCCACGCAGTCCTCGACGTGGCAGTAGGACTTGAGCTGCTTGCCGTTGCCGAGCACGTGGAGGGTCGAAGGGTCCTTCCGCAAGCGCTTCACGAAATCGAAGACGTGGCCGTGGGTGTAGCGCGGGCCGAGGATCGACACGAACCGGAACACCCACGACGAGAAGCCGTAGCCGAGGGCGTACGACGAGAGGAGGCCCTCGCAGGCGACCTTCGACGTCGCGTAGAGCGAGGTCTGCACCGGGAACGGCGCGTCCTCGGGGGTGGGGAAGACGTCGGGCTCGCCGTAGACCGATCCCGTCGACGCGAACGCGATGCCCTTCACCCCGTTCGCGCGCATCGCCTCGAGGAGGTTCTGCGTCGCGAGGACGTTCTGCTCCACGTTCTTGCGCGGGTAGGCGAGGTTCTCGCGGATGTCGGCGTTGGCCTGGAGGTGGAAGACGAAGTCCTTGCCGGCGA
Organism: Myxococcales bacterium; assembly: GCA_016794325.1. GTDB lineage: Bacteria > Myxococcota_A > Polyangia > Polyangiales > Polyangiaceae > SXNL01. Next base: position 5,220 of record JAEUKG010000042.1, read on the forward strand.
GGGTCCGGTCGAGGAGCGCCTGGTCGAGCATGTCTCCCTCGACGAAGGTCGCCGCCGGGCTCGCGAACTCGCGGAAGCCGGTCGACAGGTTGTCGACGACGGTGACCGCGGCCCCCTGCGCGATCAGCCAGTCCGAGACGTGGCTCCCGATGAAGCCCGCCCCGCCCGTCACCACCACGTTGCGCCCCTTCCACATGGCGCCCGTGCTATACGCAGTGCGTCGACCCATGCAAGCGAAACCCGCGCGTGCCTTCACGTTCGAGCCGACGCCGGCGGTGCTCGCCGCGCGCGCGCGCTCGCGCTTCGTCCCGTGCCCGGTGTGCAAGAACGAGGGCTCCTCGTACCTGTTCCACCGCAAGGGCGTTCGCTTCGTCCGGTGCTCGGGGTGCGGGCTCGTCTTCGTCAACCCGACGGGGGCCCAGCTCCGCAACTACTTCGACATCGAGGCGTTCGGCCAGCACTCGGCCCCCAAGGACCGCGAGCTCCTGCAGCGCGATTTCGAGTCGGTGCTGTCGCGCGTCGAGGAGGCCTTCTCCCAGCGCGAGGGGCGCTCGCCGCGCGCGGTGGTCGCCGCCGGTCGCACCCTCGCCGCGTTCGCCGACGGGCACGTGGCCAAGAGGGTCGGCCTCCGGCTGGCGCGCGCCACCGACGCTGCGTTCGAGGCGCTGTCGACCACCGGCGACGTCGGCTTCCTCGACGAGGCGCTGTCGGCCCCCGACGTCGACGTGGTCGTCCTCAACGAGCTGCTCGAGGCCTGCAGCGAGCCCGCGGCGGTGCTCGAGGCGATCCGCGGGCGGCTCTCGCCCTCGGCGTGGATCGTCGTCGTCTACGCCAACATCGCGTCGTTCCCGGCCCGGATGATGCGCCGCCACTGGCCGCGGTTCTTCGACCACAAGGTCGCCTTCTTCGACGTCGACAACCTCACCGCGATGTTCTTCCGCCACGGGTACGGCCTCGAGCGGCAGTTCGCGATGCCGACGTCGTACACGGTGGGCTACGCCCTCGAGCGGCTCGACACGCCCGTCGCGCCCGTCGCCAAGGCGGCGCTGTCGGCGGTGGGCGCGAGCGCGGTCGACGCGCAGGTGCCGACCGGGACCCACGTCGCGGTGTTCCGTCAGAGCGCGGTGAAGCCCGGCGGCGCCGAGAAGCTCTCGATCATCTTCCCGGTGTTCAACGAGGCCCGGTACGTCGCCCAGGTCCTCGAGGCGCTCATCGCGAAGCAGACCCGGATCGACAAGGAGATCATCGTCGTCGAGTCGAACAGCACCGACGGCACCCGGGACATCATCCGGGGCTTCGAGGGGCGCCCCGGCGTGCGCGTGATCTTCGAGGACAAGCCGCGGGGCAAGGGCCACGCGGTGCGCACGGGCCTCGCCGCCGTCTCCGGAAGCATCATCCTCATCCAGGACGCGGACTTCGAGTACGACCTCGACGACTACGACGCCCTCCTCGAGCCCATCCTCCAGCGGCAGACGAGCTTCGTCCTCGGCTCGCGCAGCCTCGGGCTCGACGACTGGAAGGTGCGCCGCTACGCGAACAACAAGGTGAAGGGCTTCTTGCTCAACTTCGCCCAGGTCATGTTCGCCAAGACCTTCAACGCCGCGTACCAGAAGGACACGACCGACATCAACACGATGTTCAAGGTCTTCCGCACCGAGTGCCTCCACGGCATCGACCTCGAGTGCGACGGCTTCAACCTCGACATCGAGCTCGTCTGCAAGCTCGTCAAGCACGGCTACGCCCCGCTCGAGGTGCCGGTGAACTACGTGGCCCGGAGCTTCGACGAGGGCAAGAAGATCAGCTTCGTCCGCGACGCCCTGCCGTCCTACTGGGCGATCCTCCGCTACCGCTTCGGCGAGTGACGCGGCGACGCGGCGCGCGCGGGGTCAGCCGCGCCGCAGCCGCGCCCGGAGCGAGAGCAGCGGGCGCTCGACGAGCGCGTACGACGCCGCGCCGGCCGCGATCGAGAGCGGCGCGCCGATCGCGAAGAGGAGGAGCGGGCTCTCGCGGGTCATCGGCAGCGCCGCCTTGACGCCGCCGAGCACGGTGACGTGCAGGAGGTAGACGCCGTAGCTCACCTTGCCCACGAAGGCGAGGGGCCGGGCCTCCAGCAGCGCGGCCCAGGGGCCCCGCGCGCCGTGCGCGGTCTGGGCGACGAGGAGCGCGAACACCGCGTGGGTGAGGAGGAGCGGGAGGCCCACCGCGAAGCTCGCGCCGAACAGCGCCCACGCGGCGAGCGACGCGGCGGGGTGGGTGAGGACGGGGAGGGCGCGGCGCGCGACCGCGGGCGCGTCGAGGAGCACGGCCGCGAGGGCGCCGAGGAGGATCGGCGTCGACAGGCTCGTGACCATCTTGAGTGGGATACCCGTGAGGCCGAGCGCGCCGCGCTCCGCGAGGGCGTCCACCGCGACGAGCGCCGCGAGCGCGGCCGCGGCGAGGCCCCGCGACCGAGCGAGCGCGAGGAGCGGCGGCCACGCGAGGTAGAACTGCTCCTCGACCGCGAGCGACCACGAGAAGGCGAACGGCTGCACGCCCGAGGTCGGGGGCGCCAGCCAGTTGCCGGTGTAGGTCGCGTAGTACGGCAAGCTCGCGAAGAAGTTCGCCCGCATGTCGGAGCCCGCGGGCAAGCGCCACGCCCACGCGACGTGGAGCAGCAGCACGAGGTAGTACAACGGGAAGATGCGCAGCGCCCGCCGCGCCCAGAACGCGCCGAGGGCGACGGATCCGGTGCGCGCGCGCTC
>JAEUKG010000067.1 GCA_016794325.1 Myxococcales bacterium
CCCACCGCCGACGTCGTGTGGAGCCTCGCCATTCGCTTCAACTGGCCGAAGCGCCAGCCGGGGACCGTCTCCGTGACCGCCGCGAAGAACGGGCAGAGCACGGTCGAGGGCGAGGCCCCGGGCATCGCGTCCTGCGCCCAACAGAAGGTCACGTCGTGGCGCGTCCCCGACGCCACCGGACAGGACTACTCCGACGCGGGCACCTCCTACCTCTTCATGAGCGCCGGCTACTACCGGCGCTCGTTCTGACGCGGGCGCGCTCGGGTCAGAGCGCGCGCACCCACCGCTCCCAGGTGTCGTGGACCTCGGCCGGCGTGCGGCCCATCACCTTCGCGAACGCCTTCTCGCCGGTCTTGTCGTCGTCGTAGCCGTCGCGCCAGGCCTGGTAGAAGGGCCACAGCTTGTTCTGCTGATCGAGCCACTGGCACACGTAGCGAGCGCCCGCGTAGTGCAGGTCCTCGTGGTGCTCGCGGAACTGCTCGTCGGGCATCGTGAAGTAGCGATCGAGGCGCGCCTCCCCGCGCTCGGCCGGCGACGCGAGGCCGCGCAGCAGGCGCGGGTGGCGCCAGTTCTTCCCCCCGTGGATCTCGCCGCGCTTGGGGATCATCGGCGCCTCGAAGAGCGAGGCGATGCCCTCGTTGATCCACGTCGGCGCCTGCGGGAAGTCGGACTCGACGATCGGGTGAACGAGCTCGTGGGTGAGCGTCCCCAGGCCGAGGCCCGCGTTCATGACCATCGCCCGCACGTCGTGGCGGTAGAACCCGTAGATCGAGATGCAGGGCTCGCCGAACGCCTTCTGGCAGTAGGCGCCGTAGCTCGAGGCATCCCCGAAGAGATAGACGCTGATCGCCTCCTTGGGCGCGGTCTTGAAGCGGCCGTTCATGTACGCGGTGACGGCGCTCTCGACCAGCGAGGCGCTCTGGGCGAAGGCCTGCCCGCCGAAGCCGCGCGGCCCGATGAGCACGTACACCTCGCCCACCGTGCGCGTCTCGACGTCTTTGCCGAGCTCGGTCTTGGCCTTCTGCTTGCGCGCCGCGACGTCCTTCGCGAGGTCGTACGGCGGCGCGACCGGCGCCGCCGGGGCCGCGGGCGTGACCTCCGCGGGGGCGCGAGGCGCGGCCGGCGCCCCCGACGCCGCCATCGCGTGCTGCGGCTCCCCGCGGCGCTCGGGCGGCGCCGCCGCGCCGCCGCGGTCGACGGCGCGCTCGTCGGAGGCCGGCCCCGCGGGCGGCGGCGCGGGGCGCGTGCACGCGACCGCGGCGAGGAGGATCGACGGGAGGGTGGCGGCGCAGAGGCGCATGAGAGGATCCGAGCCCGAGATCGGGGAGACACGCCTCGCCCCTCCCCCCTTGGGTGCCGCGCTCGCGTCAGCGAAGCCCAGCGAGGCGCTCGGGTAGTCCAAAGTCGTACGTCGTCGACGCGAGGCCCACTTTGATGACGTCATCCCAGTATTTCTCTCCGATCCGTCGAGCTCGTCGTTCGGCGGCGGCGGATCGTGACACGACGGCGTGGTAGGCCTGCACGGAGGCGCGGAGGGCCGGCAAGAGGGGCATGAGCGGGGAGCGGGCGAGCCCGAGGCTGTCGGCCACGTCGTCGCCGTGGAGCGCCCGGCAGAAGAACGTCCCGATCGCCGACTGGCGCTCGGCGAACGCGCGGTCGGCGCGGCGCTCGACTCGGCCGTGCTGGAACGGCGAGTCGAGCAAGGCGCGCGTCAGCGCGCGGGAGTCGCGATCGGGCTCACCCTGGGTGTCGCGCACGAGCTCGCCGAGGGCGCGCGCCTCGGCCATCGACGTCGGCAGGAGCTCCGGGTGGACACCCGAGAGGTGCCCCACCCACCGCCACAGGTGGATGAACGCCTCGGCGTCGTCGTCCGACACCGGGACGCCGAGCCGGCGGAGCCCCTCGACGACGACGATCGAGAAGAGGAGCGTCGTGCCCGCCATGTCGTGCTGGTTGATCGGAACGCCCCACGCAGCGACGTCGTAGCGGCCGCTGTCGAGCAGCATCCTCCGCACCTGGGCGTGGATGAGGCGCACCCGCAGCGTGATCTGCCAGCCCTCGGCGCGGGGGCGCATGCCGCCCTCGCGGGCCACGGCTTGCACGAAGCGCGCGGTCTCGTCGAGCCGGGCCGCCGCTTGCTCCTGCAGCCTCCCCGAGAACACGAGCGGTTTGTTGCCGCCGGGGGACAGGTATCCGAACACGATCGATCCGGAGCCGAGCACCACGCCGCCGAGCGGCCCCGCGCGGAAGAACATGCGCCCCGCGCGCGCGATCGCGCCCCAGTCGACCCAGCGCGGCACGTCCTCCGACTCGTCGACGAGCCGGGCGAGAGCGCGCGGCAGCCCGGGCACGGCGCGGGAGCCTCGCTGCGCGGCCTCGCGGAGCATCGCGAACCCGGCCCCCTTCGGGAGCGCGCGCATCACCTCGATCACGTCGTCGGCGAGCGGATCGCCGCGGTGGAAGAACGGGATCAGGTGATCGATCTTCGCCGACCCGTGCCGAAGCCTCGCGCTCGCCTCGTTCTTGAAGCGCGTCGGAGGGGCGACTTGGCCCGCGCGGAGCTCGGGCGCGCGCGACGTGGCGACCGCGACCATGCGTTCATTGTGCGGCGCACGAGAGCGAGCGTCCAGTCTCGGCGTTCGAGGCTCGCCGATTGGATCGAGGCTCGAGCTCTGGGCGCGTCTTCAGTAGGGCGCGGGGCCGCCGAAGCCGCCCGGGGGCATCGGCCCGCCGTAGCCGCCTCCGCCGTAGCCGCCGAACCCTTGCGCGGGCGGGGCGTACGCGGGCGCGGCCGGAGCGGAGGCGGCGCTCTGCGCGGCCTGGCACACCACCTGGGCGGCTTGCCAGTCGACGCCGCGGACGAACGCCACCCGATCGTCGATGTTGGAGACCCAGAGCTGCTTGGGGCGCGAGTAGACGAACTTCGTGACGAGCGGGGCGACGAGGAAGCCGAGGATCGACGCCATGAACGTGAGGACGAACAGGTCGGGCTCGTCGATCCCGGCGAACACGAACGACAGGAGCATCACGAAGAGCCCCGGCAAGAACGACAGCCCGAAGAAGAGCCGGCCCTGGTTCCACTTCTTGTTGCAGGCGTCGCAGATCGGGAAGCTGTAGCTCGCCGTCTTGCGCATCGCGAACATGAGAATGAAGACGATCGCCAGGCCGAACACCGCGGTCGCCCACACCCAGGGCGGCGACCAAGCGAAGGTGTGGCGGCGGTGGGTGAGCCCGTGGCGAGCGCCGCACTTCATGCACACGTCGGGGAGCGTCGCGCCCTTGGTGAGGACCAGCGCCGGACCCGACATGTAGGCTTGGCTGCTCCAAGCGACGTTCATCGGCGGGGGCGGGAACGGTCCGGGCGGCGGCGCGTAGGGGCTTCCGTACATGGCAACTCCAGGAGAATCCACGGGCTCGGCGCCCGACGAAAGACGAGGGGGGCACCCACGGCGCAGCCCGAGACGAGCGGCGGCCCCTCGAATATACGCCCGCCGACGGGCGGATCTACCCCCCCGCCCCGACCAGCTCGATCTCGGTGATCTCGGCGGGGGCTCCGAGCCGCATCGGCGGCCCCCAGTAGCCCGTGCCGCGGCTGACGTAGAGCTTCGTCTTCTCGTGGTCGTAGAGGCCGGCGATGTAGGGCTGCTGGAGGCGCACGAGGAAGTTGAAGGGGAAGATCTGCCCGCCGTGGGTGTGCCCCGAGAGCTGGAGCGCGACGCCGTGGGCGGCGGCGCCCACGATGGCGCGGGGCTGGTGGGCGAGGAGCACGAGCGGACGCGACGCGTCCCGGCCCCGGGTCGCCCGCTCGATGTCGGGACCGTGGTCGCCGCCGAACTGCTTGGCGGACCAGTCGTCGACGCCCGCGACGTCCACGCCGCAGCCGAGCTGCACGTGCTCGTTGCGGAGCACGCGGATGCCGAGCTTGGTGAGGTGGGCGATCCACGCGTCGGCCCCCGAGTAGTACTCGTGGTTGCCGGTGACGAAGAACACGCCGTGTTTGGCCTTGATGTGGCCGAGGGGCGCCGCGTGCTCGGCGAGGTCTTCGACCGAGCCGTCGACGAGGTCGCCGGTGATCGCGACGACGTCGGGCTCCAGCGCGTTGATGCGGGCCACGAGGTCGGCGATGAAGTCGCGGCCGATGGTCGGCCCGATGTGCACGTCGGAGATCTGGACGATCTTCAGCGGGGCGGCGCCGCGCGCGAGGGCCGCGAGCTCGACCTTCACCTTCTTGACCTCGACGCGCGAGAGCGCGCTCGCCATCCCCGCGCCGCCCGCGCTCACCCCCGCGACGACGCTGCCGGCGGCGAAGATGCGGCCGAGGGTGAGGCGGCGCTCCTCGTCGACGGGCACCGCGCGGAGGGCCTCGTACGCCCGCACGCCGAGCTTGAGGAGATCGGCGCCCGCCACCGTGAGGAGGAGGAAGAAGACGAGCCCGAGCCACGTGTAGCCGACCCACAAGATCGGCGCCGCGACCGCGCGCGGGCCGCGGATGGCGAGGGCGCTCGCGAACAGCGAGACGCCGAGGAACGAGAGCAGCGCGCCGCCGGCGATCGACCAGGGGTGAGGGATCGCCGTGTCGCGCACCAACCTCATCCAGAGGTAGTAGTGGACGAGCCCGACCAGCGCCACGAACACCGCGAGGAAGACGGGATACCGCATCGAGCCGGGAGAGCTTGCGCCCGTGGAGGGCGCGGCGCAAGCCCCCCGCGCCCGGCGTGGGTCGGGGCGTCAGAGCTTCGTCTTCGCGAGCGCGAGCACGAGCGCGAGCTCGCGCGGGGTCACCTTGGTGA
>JAEUKG010000071.1 GCA_016794325.1 Myxococcales bacterium
CCGAGCGCGGGCTCGCTCGACGGGGCGACGACGCGGACCCCTCCCGCGGGAGTCTCCCGCTCGTGCGCCGCGGCGTCCCCGCGGACCGGGGGGCCGGAGTCGTTCTTCTGCTCCGCGCGAGGCGAAGTCTTCTCGTCCACGCCGTCTCCTTTCGGGGCTCGACTCCCTCCAAGGTACGGCAGACGCGCCCCTTCCATCCACGAAAAGCGCGCGAGGCAGCCTCGCCATCGACATCCCGGGCGCTCGAATGGGGTTGGGCTCCCCGCGCCGGGCCGGTACCATGACCGTCCGGGATGGTCCTCGACGTCGACAGATCCGCGTTCCACGGCGTGGTCGGCGGCCGCTTCCGCATCGAGCGCGAGGTCGGCCGTGGCGGCGTGGGGATCGTCTTCCGCGCGTTCGACGAGATCACGCAGGCCCACGTCGCGCTCAAGGTCATCGCCATCCCCGGCGTCGACACCAACGAGGAGGCCCGCTTCGGGCGCGAGGGCCGCATCCTCGCGGGCCTGTCGCACCCGGGCATCGTCAACGTCGTCGCCTTCGGCCAGCTCGACGAGGGGCAGCCCTACGTCGCCATGGAGTGGCTCGACGGCGAGGACATCGCCCAGCGGCAGAAGCGCGCCCCGCTCTCGCTCGCCGACGCGCTCGAGGTCGCGGCCCAGGTGGCGGAGGCGCTCGCCTACTCCCACGCCGCCGGGATCATCCACCGGGACGTCAAGCCGTCCAACGTCTTCCTCGTCGGCAGCTCGGCCCAGTCCGAGCCCGGCGCCAAGCTCGTCGCCAAGCTCGTCGACTTCGGGGTCGCCTCCGCCGAAGACGCGAAGCTCACCCGCACCGGCGCGATCATCGGGACGCCCGCGTACATGGCGCCGGAGCAAGCGCGCGGGGACCAGGAGGTCGACGCGAGGGCCGATCTCTACGCCCTCGGCGCCACCCTCTTCGAGATGATCGCCGGGCGTCCGCCCCACGTCGGGCCGACACCGGTCGCGATCCTCGCGCGGCTGGTGACGACGCCGCCGCCCCACTTGATGGAGATCTTCCCCGACGCTCCGCTCGACCTCGACGAGCTGATGGCGCGGCTGCTCGCCACCTACCCCGACGAGCGGCCGTCCAACGCGAAGCTCGTGGCCCAAGAGCTCCGCACGATCGCCAAGATGATCGCGACCGGCGTCTCCACCGTGAACGTGGCGCGGCACATGGCCAGCGAGATCCCGCCCCAGAGCATGGGGTCGATCGTCCTGTCGACGTCGAAGGGCTCCGGGGGCACGCGGCTCGTGACGTCGATCCTCGCGACGCACGTGCCCAAGGGCCACGCCCGCGCGCGGCTCCTCGCCCACCTCCGCGCGCGCGGCGCCGAGGCCACCGAGCTCGGCGGCGACGCGATCGTCGCCCACCTCGGCGTCCGCAAGGCGCTCGGCGACGAGGCCGCCCGCGCCATCGATCTCGGATCGCGGCTGGCGAAGACCAACGCCGCCGTCGGCATCGCGACGGGGCGCACCCGCATCGACAAGACGCGCCCCACCGGCGAGGTCGTCGACCGCGCCGCCGCGCTCGCCCGCGACGCCCAGCGCGGTCAGGTGCTGGTCGACACGACGACGAGCGAGCTCGCGCGCGGGCGCTACGAGTTCCAGATGCGCAGCGACGGCACGGCGGTCGCGGGCGCCGCGGTGCAGGGGCGCAAGGAGAACATCGGCGGGTCGCCGTTCGTCGGGCGCGAGGCCGAACACGCCCAGATCACCGCCGCGTTCGACCGATGCCAGGAGGACGAGACCCCCATCGTCGTCACCATCACCGGGCCCCCGGGGATCGGCAAGACGCGCTTGCGGCGGGAGGCGCTCTCGCGCTTCGCGTCGCACAGCTCCGCCCCGCGCGTCGCGCTCGTCCGCTGCGAGTCGTTCGCCAAGAGCCACGCGCTCGGCATCATGGCCGACGTCGCCCGCGGCCTCTCCGGCCTCGCCAAGGGCGCGAGCCTGCTCGACGCGCTCGCGGCGGCGCAGTCGCTGCTCACCGGCACCGAGCTCCCCCAGGGCACCCACGAGCTCGTGGCGTGCCTCATCGCCAACGAGCCGCTGCCCGAGGTCGGCGACGCCCGGAGCGCCCGCGACGCGCTCTGGATCGCGCTCACCGACATGGCGCTCCACGTCGCCAAGGGCGCGCCCCTCATCATCGCGATCGAGGACGCGCAGTGGGCCGACTTGGAGAGCCTCGCCTGGCTCGACCACCTCCTCGCGCGCGCGGTGGGGCACTCGGTGTTCGTGCTCGCCACCGCGCGCCCGTCGCTCTGGCGCGACGACCCCAACCGCTTCGCGGGCCGCGACCACGTCCGCATCGAGCTCCGCCCGCTCTCCAAGCGCACCGTGCGCGCGATCGCGAAGGCGATGCTCGGCGAGCGCGCCAAGGACGGCGGCGAGGACCTGGTGGAGGCGATCGCCGCCCAGGCGGGCGGCTCGCCCCTCTTCGCCGAAGAGCTCGCCCGGCTCGCGGCGCAGGGCCGCGAGGCGCTGGCCGCGCCCACCATCGAGGCCGCGATCCAGGTGCACCTCGACGCGCTCGACGAGGAGGTGCGCGACGCCGCCCAGAAGCTCAGCGTCTTCGGGCTCCTGGGCTGGGACGCCGCCCTCGCGGAGCTCGGGGTGCGCGAGCCGATACAGCTCCTGCGCGCGCTCGTCGGCACCGAGGTCCTCGTCGAGCACGCGACGAGCCGCTTCAAGGACACGCGCGAGTTCTCGTTCAAGCACGCGCTCACCCGGGAGGTGGCCTACGCCTCCATCGGCGAAGACGTGCTCAAGGACCTCCACACCGCGGCTGGCCGGTGGCTCGCCAAGATGGGCGAAGACGACGCGACGGTCGCGAGGCACCTCGAGCTCGGAGGGCAGTCGGTCGAGGCCTCGACGTACGTGGAGCGCGCCGCGCGGCGCGCCCTCGCGGCCAACGCCCTCCAGGAGGCGGTGCAGCTCGCCGAGAAGGCGCTGGTCTTCGCCGTCGAGCCCGCGACCCAGTTCGCCCGGGCCCAAGTCCTCGACGAGGCGTGGAACCGCCTCGACGCCCGCGCCGGCGAGCGCGACAGCGCGGTGCGGGCGATGCAAGACGCCGTCTACGACGCCGCGAGCGAGATCCGCGCGAAGGGCGCGCGCATGCGCTACGAGGACGCGTGCGGCGGCGGCCCCGACACCACCGCCGGCCTCGACGAGGTGCGGTGCGCGGCCCAGTCGGCCGGCCTGCACGACGAGGAGGTGCGCAGCGCCGCCGCCCTCGCTTCGCGCTACGCGTTCGGGGGCCAGCTCGACGAGGCGGCCGACGTCGCGGACTCGCTCCTCCTGCTCGCGCAGCGGCACGGCATCCCGAGCGCGGCGATCGACGCGTGGCAGACGCTCGCGGTGGTGCGGCAGGCCCGCGGCGACGTCGGGGCGGCGCTCGAAGCCCGCAGGAGCGCGGCCCGCGCCGCCGCCGAAGCGGGCCTGAAGACGCGCGAAGCGACGCTCACCATCAACGTGGGCTTCGCCCTCACCACCGTCGGAGCCCGCGACGAGGCGCGCGTGGCGATCGAGGCTGGCATCGCCCTCGCGCAGGCGGTCGGCTCGCCGGGGACGGTGCGGCACGGCCAGATGAACCTGATGTGCTGGTCGGCGACCTTCGGCGGCGACAAGGAGCTCGACAAGCTCCTCGAGGAGCCTCGTCGGGTCGCCGACGGCGCGATCGACGGGCACTGGGTCCCGCACGACCGCGCCACGCTCGGCGTCCTCTTCTACCGCGGCCTCGAGCTCTTGCGGGAGCCCTCGGGGAGCCCCGACGCCGCGCGCACGCTGCTCAAGACCGCCGCCAACGGCTACCGCGCCACCAAGATGCTCGACGTGGTGCCGGTGGCGCTGGGCTTCTGGGCCGAGGCCGAACGGCGCGCCGGGACGCCGGAGCGGGCGGTCGAGCTCGCGACCGAAGGGGTGCAGCTCCTCGCCCGGGGCTCGCCGAGCCTCCTCAACGAGGCGCCGGTGTTCCTCGCGCTCCACGACGCGTGCGTCGACACCGAACGGCTCACCGACGCCAAAGAGGCTATCCGCCAAGGGATGCCTCGGCTCGTGCTGCGCGTCAACGGTCTCGCCGGGACGCCCTACGTCCGCGACTTCCTCACCGAGCTCGTCCAGAACGCCGGGCTCATCGCCGCCGCTGAGGCCTACGGGCTCGTCCCGCCCGAGCTCCAGCCGTACCTCGTCGGGAGCTGACATGGCCAATGGCACCCTCGTCTGGCGCTTTCCCTGGGCCGAGATCGATCCGGAGGTGTGCGACCGCGCCGTGAAGGAGGCGCTCGCCGCGTTCCCGGGCACCCGGCTCCTCAAGCTCGGGCCGCCGGCGCCGGCGCGCGCCCGCACCTACGTCGTCGGCTTCCCCCTCGAGATGGTGACCTCGTCGGTCGAGGCGTTCGAGGATCCGCCGACCCCCCTCGACGGCAAGGTCTACGGCCGCTTCGTGATGGTCGCCGACGCCGAGCTCGGCGCGGGCGCCGTCCTCGAGGGAAAGCGCAACCGCGGCATCTTCTCCCTGATGCGTCGACTGGTCGACGACGCGGCGCGCCGCCTCGGCGGAAGCGAGGCCCGGTTCGCCCAGCCCTCGACCCACGTCGCCGGGCGTACGTTCGGCTCGTTCGAGGACGTGCTCGGCCACGCGCGCGCGGCGTGGCCCCTCGACGGCGAGGACGAAGACAGCTTCGAGATCCACCTCGGCGACGGCGATCCCGAGGCGGCCCAGGTCGTCGAGGTCGTCGGCTTCGAGGCCTGGAGCGAGAGCTGGATCGTGTTCTGGTGCACCGTGTGCGACGCCGACGCCCTGACGGCGCAGGAGGCCGTGGAGAAGAACGCCGATCTGACCTTCGCGACGCTCGCCAAAGACGGCGACGTCTTCCGCGTCTGCTGGTCGTGCCCGGTGAGCGTGCTCACCCCGGCTCGCTTCGACGAGCTCGTGCTCCGCATCGCCGAGGAGGCCGACGCGCTCCGCGCCTCCGACGCGCGCTGACCGGCGATGGTCGACGACGACCTGCGCGAAGAGGCCGAGAAGAGGCTCGGCACCCGGATCGACCGGTGGCGACTCGCGCGCCTCTTGGGCGTCGGGGGCATGGGAGGGGTGTTCGAGGGCGTCGACGCCCAAGGCGGGCGCGTCGCCATCAAGGTGCTGCATCGATCGGTCTCGGCGCTCAACAACGTTCGCGCGCGCTTCGAGGACGAGCTGCGGGTGACGGCGCGGATCAACCACCCGGGGGTGGTGCGCGTCTACGGGGGCGGCATCGCCGACGGGGACGCCTTCCTCGTGATGGAGCTCCTCGACGGTCAGACCGTCGACGCGGTCGCGGACGCGCGCGGCGGGACGCTCCCGGCGGAGGAGGTCCTCGCGATCGCGGCCCACACCCTCGCCGCCCTCGCGGCCGCGCACGACGCGGGCGTGGTGCACCGCGATCTCAAGCCCGAGAACGTCTTCCTCACCCGCCAGGGCACGCTCAAGGTCCTCGACTTCGGCGTCGCGCGCCTGGCCGACGAGCGCGCCCCCGCCGCGCGCCGCACCCGCACCGGCGTCCTCATGGGGACGCCGGCGTTCATGGCCCCCGAACAAGCGCGGGGGAAGTGGTCGGAGGTCGACGCCCGCACCGACCTCTGGGCGGTGGGCGCGATCATGTTCACGCTCCTCACCGGCCGCCCCGTGCACGCGGGCGAGACCCTGCACGAGCTCATCGTCGCAGCGTCGATGCGACCCGCGCCGTCGCTCGCGCGGATGATGCAGGCACCGCTCTCGCTCGTGCGCGTCGTCGACAAGGCGCTCGCCTTCGAGAAGCGCGAGCGGTTCGACGACGCGACGGCGATGTTGTCCGCCGTCTCCGCGGCGATCCCCGACGTCCTCGCGACCCGGGCCCGCGGCGGGGCGCCGGCCGGCGGGCCCGCCCCCGCCGCCGAGGGCCCCGCGGCGCCGCTGACGGCGGAGGAGCGCGCGGCGCGCGACGGCTACGACCTCGTGAAGGCGACCGACGCCGAGCGCGCGTCCCTGAGCTCGCTCTTCGCGATGCTCGAGCGCGGCATGGTGATCTCGGCCCAATACGGCGACGCGCACCCCGAGGCCCAGAAGCGCATGGGCGCGGCGATCACCGACGCGCTCGGAGCGATCGCGCGCTCGGGACGTCCGCTCGCGTGGAACGTCACCCCCTACGGCTTCGCGGCCGGCGGCCACCCGGTGTGGGAGCCGGCGCCCCCGCTCGACCGCATCCCGTACCACCTCTTCATGGACGGCGTGCGCACGATCGCCCTCGCCCCCGGCATCGAGGCGACCGAGCTCCTCCGCTTCCTCTCGACGATCTCGCTCGATCGCGCGAGCGACATGGCCCCCGAGGACGACCTCGTGACCCAGCTCTTCGAGGCGTCCTTCGAGCACGTCGCCTACCAGGCGATCGACACCTTCTCGGAGGGTGACCAGTCGCAGCGCGGGACGTTCGAGGCCAAGGCGCGGAGCGTGGAGTCGCTCGCGCGCCTCAGCCTCCCGGGGCACGCGGTGATGGCCACCCCGTCCGCCGAGGTCGGCGAGTACGAGGCCCGAATCCTCACCGTCCTCCAGGGAGGTGATCGCCCCGACGTCGAGTCGATGGTCGCCGCCGAGCAGATGATGAGCGGCGGGCGCGCTCGATCCGACGACGACGTGCTCGTGGTCCCCGAGCGGGCGCTGCGCTCGCTCCGGCAGCGCCTCGACGAGGACGCTCGCCGCGTGAGCCCTCGCTTCCTCGCCGCCCTCTCGCTGGCGTGGTCGGACGGGCGCGCCGCCGACGGGACGGCCGCCCTCGCGCTGCCGCTCGGCGCCGCGATCGACTCGCTGCTCGGCGCGTCGCCCTCCGTCGCCGCGAGCACCACCGTGTCCATGTGCCGCGCGGTCGCCGCGGGGGGCGAAGACGCCGCGATCGAGCTCGCCGACGTCCTCGCGGCGCCCGCGAGGCTCACCGCGATGCTCGGGCCGCTCACCTCCCCCGACAGCCCCGACGCGGCGACGTTCGCCGAGCTGCTCGAGCACCTGGGCCCGGCGCAGCTCCCGATCGTCCTCGGCGCCGCCGATCCGAGCCTGGGCGAGGCGACGCTCGCGGCGATCTTCGAGTACGTCGTCCGCGTCGGCCGAGGCCACGAGGAGCAGCTCGGGGAGCTCCTCGCCACCGCCGAGGTGGACGTGGGCCTCACCCTCATCCGCGCGCTCGTCCGCATCGGGACCGAGCCCGCGCGACGCGCGATCCTGCGGGCGTCGGGCTCGCGCCACGCGGTGGTCCGGATCGAGGCGCTCGCCCACATGGAGGGCGCCTCGAGCGAGCGGCTCCGCACCGAGCTCAAGGCGTTCATCGAGGACGCCGACCCCGCCGTCCGCCTCGCGGGGCTCCGCACCATCCGACGCTACGCGGTGCGCGCGGCGGGGCCGTCGCTGGTCTTGCGCGCCCGTTCGCCGCGCTTCGACTCCCTCCCGCTCGAGGAGCGCTCGGAGGCGCTCGACACGCTGGCGGCGCTCGCGCCGAGGCGCGCCGAGGAGCTCTGCGTCGAGCTCCTCGAGGAGGGGAGCCTGCTCTCGTCCGAGGGGCGCGAGCAGACACGCATGGTCGCGGCGACGCTCCTCGGTCGCATCGGCTCCTCCGACGAGGCGCGCGCGGCGCTGGAGCGCGTCGCCGGCGCTCGATGGTCGACGAGCGCCCGCGTCCGCGAGGCCGCGGCGGCGTCGCAGGCCCGGCTCAGCCACCCGCCCCCGACGCGGGGCCCGAAGGGGAAGCCGTGAACGCGCCCGACTTCCTCTCGCTCTGCGCCGCTTCGCACACCGGCAACCCGATCCTCGAGCGGGTGCGGGGCAAGAGCGCCGAGGTGACCCTCTGCGTCTATCGCCTGGTGAAGACCGCGCTCGTCCACGCGCTCGACAACGCCGCCGTCCGCGACGCCGCCGTCCTCTGCGAGGCTGGCCTCGAGACGTTCGCGTCCGAGACCGGGACCGCCCCCACCCTCACGTTCGTGGAGGACTCGGTCTTCGTGTGCGGGCAGCTCATGAAGGCCTCGCGCGGGGCCTACGAGGCCGCCGCCGAGCTCGGAGAGATGCTGCGCGGCGTCCAGGTCTCGGAGCTCTCGTTCGAGCGCGGGGTCACGTGCGACCAGCTGCTCGCGTTCGTGCGCGAGTTCGCCACCGCCGCGCGCCAGAAGGGCGCGCGCGAGGCGATCGCCGATCGAAAGCTGCCGGGCGTCTTCGCCCGGAAGATCGACCCCCGGCTGTCGCGACGGCGCGCCGCCGACGGGGCGACGCCTGCGCAGCGCGCGCTGCGCCTCTACTCGACGGCGCTCGTCGTGATGCGCCAGTTCTACGAGGACCTCGGGGCTGGCGTCACCGTCCTCCCCCATCAGGTCAAGCGCGTCGCCCACCGCTTCGTCGCGCTCGCCGCCGACGAAGATCCGACGATGCTCGGCATGACGACGATGGCCAAGTCTCACCGCGACGAAGCCGGGCGCGCGGTGCAGGCGGCCATCCTCTCGCTCGCGATCGCGCGCCAGATCACGTCCGACCGCGTCGCGCTCTCCGCCGTCGCCCTCGCCGCGTTGATGTCCGAGGCCGGCGCCGTCCGCACCCGAAGGCACGTCGGCGATCGGTTCCTCACCGACGCGGAGGAGGGGCGCGTCCTCGGCGCGGCGGCCTTCGCGTGCATCTCCACCGGCGGGGTCAATCCGCAGAGCGCGCTCCGCGCGGTGGTGGCCGTGGAGCTCTCGTGGGACGAGCGACGCGCGCTCGTCGGCGAGCCTTGGGGCGGCGAGGTGAAGCCGCTCTTGGTGAGCGAGCTCATCGCGACGGCCCGCCACTTGCTCGAGCTCGTCGCCCCCCGCGACGCCACGGCCACGCCGCTGTCTCCGGTGGCGGCGGTCGATGCGGTCCTCTCGCGCCACGGCGGCGACCCGCTCGTGGGCAGGCTCCTCGTGCGAGCGATCGGCGTCATCCCCATCGGCACCGTCGCCGAGCTCTCGGACGGCTCGATCGGCGTGGTCACCGCCCCCTCTCCCGTGCGGCCGACCGCCGCCGTCGTGCGGATCCTGCTCGATCCGCGCGGGGGCGAGCCTCCCACCCCGACCTCCATCGACCTCGGGGCGACCGGGGGCGTGCGAATCTTGCGCACCCTCGACCCGTCGCGCGTCCCCGTCGACTGGACCCGCCCGTTCGTCGACGGATGACCTCCCGCGAAGCCGTCGCCGACGATACGCTGGGCCCGTGACCCGTTCCTTCGCGCGGCCACGGCCGCGGCTCCTCGGACGCTACTCCCTCCACGGCGCCATCGCGGCGGGTGGAATGGCGACGGTGCACCTCGGGCGCGACGCCCACACGTCCCAACCCGTCGCCATCAAGCGCCTGCACCCGCAGTTCGCCTCCGATCCCGAGTTCGTCGAGATGCTCCTCGACGAGGCCCGCCTCGCGGGCGCGATCCACCACCCCAACGTCATCCGCCCCCTCGAGGTCGTCTCCGCCGACGACGAGGTGTTCCTCGTCATGGAGTACGTCGAGGGCGAGGCGCTGTCGCGCCTCGTCAAGGGCAAGAAGCCGCCGCCCTGCGCGGTGATGACGGCCGTGCTCAGCGATTGCCTCTGGGGCCTCCAGGCGGCGCACGAGGCCACCGATCCCGCCGGCCTCGCCCTCGACATCGTCCACCGCGACGTCTCGCCGCAGAACATCCTCGTGGGCGCCGACGGCGTGGCGCGGCTCATCGACTTCGGGGTCGCGAAGGCGTCGGGCCGCTTCCGCGAGACGCGCGACGGCGCGGTGAAGGGGAAGATCGCCTACATGGCGCCCGAGTACCTCCAGAGCGGCACAGTGTCGTCCCAGACCGACGTGTACGCCGCCGGGGTCGTGCTTTGGGAGCTCATGACCGGGCGCCGCCTCTTCGCCGGCGACAGCGAGGGCGTCGTCGTCGCGCGCATCCTCCGCGGCGACGTCCCCTCCCCGCTGTCGGAGATGCTCGCGGGCGCGTCGCAGACGCTCCCCCACCTCGACATGCGCGAGCTCGAAGCCCTCGATCGTGTGGTCGCGCGCGCGGTCGCGACGTCCCCCGCGGAGCGCTACGTCTCGGCGCTCGACATGGCCATGGATCTCGCGCGCGCCGTACCCCCGGCCGCGCCGGACGAGGTCGCGCGTTGGGTCCGGGCCGTCGCCCGCGACGTGCTCGAGTCGCGAGCGGCGATGGTGAGCGACATGACGCGGAGCTCCGACGCCCACACCCAGACCACCGCGGTCTCGGGCGGCCGCGACCCGGCCGCCGACTCGCTCCTGCCCATCATCGTCGCCGACCTCGTCGACGAGGGCGCGCGCGACTACCTGCTCGGCGTCGCGCTCGCCCACGGCACGGTGCTCGTCCCTCTCGTCACGGCGCCCGCCGACGGCGGCGACCACGTCCTCGAGGTCCACGTCCCCGGTGAGCCCGAGCCGACCCTCTTCGTGGCGCGCCCCGCGGGGCCGCCCGAGCCCGCGGGCTTCCCCCTCACCCTCAGCCCCGTCGGCGCCGTCTCCCTCGCGCGGGAGGCCATGCCCTCCGCCGCGCGCAAGCTCGAGGCGCGGACCCACAGCCAGCACGAGCTCTCCCCCCACCACAGCCGCGAGCTCTCGCAGCAAGGCGCGGGCTTCTTGGTGGAGGCCGAGGTCCTCGGTCGCCGCCTCCAGGGCGGGCGCCTCGAGCTCGTGGAGCGGCTCGGCGGCGGCGGCGGCGGAAGCGTGTATCGTGCATGTTACGACGACGGGCGCCGCGACGTCGCGGTCAAGGTCCTCCACGAGAACCTGCAGAACGACCTCGACTTCTGCGCCCGATTCCACGCCGAGGCCCTCGCGGCGTCGAAGCTGGATCACCCGAACCTCGTGCGCATCATCGACTTCGGGCAGGAGCCCGACGGCCTCCTCTACCTCACGATGGAGCACCTGGAGGGCGCGTCGCTCCGGGAGTTGCTCGAACGCGACGGTCGCCTCCCCCTCGAGCGGGCGGTCACGCTCGTGATGCAGGTGTGCGCGGGGCTGACCCACGCCCACGAGCGCGGCGTCGTCCACCGCGACGTCAAGCCGTCGAACGTGATCCTCGTCACCGCCCGCGACGACGACGGGCGGGAGGTCGACGTCGCGAAGCTGTGCGACTTCGGGATCGCCACCGAGGTCACGGTCGACGGTGACGACGCCCATCGCGTGACCGGGACCCCGCAGTACATGTCCCCGGAGCAGTGCGCGGGCGACGCGGTCGACGAGCGCACCGACGTCTACTCCGCCGGCGTCATGCTGTACGAGCTCGTGACCGGAGAGCTGCCGTTCATCGCCGGCGAGCCCGAGGACTACCTCCGGCTCCACCGCGTCGCCGCGCCGACGCCGCCGTCGGAGCACGTCGCGGACATCGATCCGCTGCTCGAGCAGGTGATCCTCCGCGCGCTGGCGAAGCGCCCCGAGGACCGCTTCCCCGCGACGCGCGACCTCCGCCGCGCGCTCAAGGAGCTGCTCGCGCCCGTCGCCGTCCCGCTCGAGGCGCCGCCAGGGCCCGAGAGCTCTCCCCGAGCCGTCAGCCGCAGCCCGAGCCTCGCCGAGGTCGCGATGATCGCCGGCCGGATCGCGGACGTCACCGCGCCGGCGGCCCCGCCCTCGGCCCCCGCGCCTCCGCCCCGTCCGATGCCTCCACCCGCGGCCGTCGCCCCGCCACAGCTCGACGCGACGCGCGCCCACCTCGCGGCGTTGGCCTCCCAGGTCGCCGCCGCGGAGCGCGGCACCCCCGCCCGGACCACGGTGAGCCCGCCGAGCGCGAGCGAAGCCGATCGGGCGTTCCGCGATCTCGCACACATGATCGCCGCGGCGCCCGCGGAGACGCTGAACGCGATCGCGACGCGACGCGCCACCCCGGGGTTCGCGCGCGAAGCCGAGCTCGTCGAGGGCGCGGCCCGCGAGCTCGCGCGCATGGGTCACGTGCCGGCGCTCGAGCAGATCATCCGCACGATGGCCGCGATCCACGACGAGGCGACCCGAGCGGGCGGGCCTCCGTCGTCGGCCGCGGCGGCGGCGCGGGTGCTGCACATCATCGCCGATCCGAGCACGCTCACGCCCCTCGCGGAGGCGCTCCTCGCCCGCCGCGAGCCGCCCAACGAGCGCGAGATCGGCGTCTTGGCGTGGGCGAAGGTCGCGGGCGCGCACGCGCTCTTCAACGCGCGCGCCAAAGACGCGTCACCGACGGCGCGCGCGCGCTTCGTGTCCACCATGCGCGCGCTCGGCGCGAGCGCGACGCCGATCGTCCGCGGCGCGCTCGAGCGCCTCGCGCCCGCGCCGGGCGCCCCGGTGCGCAAACCCACGATCGTCGTCGATCTCCTGTCGGCCGCCCCCCCGGTGCGCGACGACGCCCTCGGCGGCGTGCTCGCGAGGTTCGCGCGGGTGCCCGAGCCCGAGATCCGCGCGCTCGCGCTGGGCGCGTTGGTCCAGGCCTGGGGCGAGCGCGCCACGCCGGTCCTCCTCGCGAACCTCGCCGGCCCCGAGGATCCGGTGCGGGCGACGTCGCTGCGCGGCCTCGCCGCCGTCGGCGCCGTCGACGAGTTCGTGGTCCGCAAGATCGGGGCGGCGCTCGAGGCGCCGACGAGCGAGGCCATGGAGCTCGCGTGCGCCGACGCGCTCGCGGCCACGACCCCGGGCGCGCGCCTGGTCGCCGCGAAGGTCGCCGTCGCCGCCGCGTCGCGGCCGCGGGCGAGCACACGCGCGGCGGTCGCGCTCGCCCGGGCGGCGATCGCGGTGGCGCCCGCCCAGGCGCAGTCCGCGCTCGCGGCGCTGTGGCCCGCGGTCGGCGAGCCGCTCCGCTCCGAGCTGGCGGCGCTCGTCCAGAGCGCGCCCGCCGCGCGCTGACGCCGCTCACACATCGAGGAGCCGGCGACGGCGGCGAAGAAACCCCGGATTTCCAGGACCTGTGACCGTGTGTTCACGGGTGGGTGGATCGCCTGCACCACCACCCTTTCGGACGACGAATCGAAAGGCGGGCCCCTCCGTCTGTCGGAGAGAGCGGGCGAGAGCGCGTGGGCGGCGGGTGTGGTCGAGAGGCCGCGCGCACGCCGGCAGGGCCCCACGTCGCTCTTCGCCCGCACCTTGTCATGCATCGCGCCGCCGGCACTCCGGCGGCCTTTTTTCTTTCGGAGGGAAGCTTGAAGAAGAATGGGTTTCGGGTCCTCGGCGCGCTCCTCGGGGTCGCGTCGCTCGCGGCGTGCACCACCCCGTCCGACGACGCCAACGCGCAAGTCGACGCCGTCACGGTGGTCGGCACCACCGTCACCAGCGATCTCTACGCGTCGAAGAGCTTCGGCGTCCGGATGATCCCGACGCGCGCCAGCGACGGCGCCGCCGTGCTCTCGAACGACCTCGCGGTGAAGGTGCGCATCACCTCGCCCGAGGGCGTCACCGCCACCGTGCAGCGCACCGAGTGCAGCGTGCCCGCGGACGCGGACGCGCCGGTGAGCGTCGGCGTCGTGATCGACGACTCGGGCTCGATGTCGGGCAGCGACCCCAAGCGCAAGCGCAAGGACGCCTTCCTCTCGTTCTTGAAGACGATCCGTCCGGGGGATCCGGTCCTCTTCACCGACTACGGTGCGAGCGGGTCCGCCCTTCGCGATCTCGTCTGCGCGTCGAACGGCGGCGGCCGTTGCAGCCCCTCGGCGAGCGGCTTCACCACCGACCGCGCCGCGCTCCAGCGCGCCGCGGAGCTGATCTCCCCGAGCGGCGGCACCCCGCTCTACGAGTCGTGCGTCGAGATGGTGAAGGTGCTCGGCGAGGTGAAGGGGCGGAGGGCGATGCTGCTCCTCTCCGACGGCCAGCCCAACTCCCAGACCCAGCGCGCGGCGTGCCACGCGTCGGCCAAGGCCGCGCAGATCCCCGTCTACACCGTCGGCCTCGGGCCCGCGGCCGAGGGCGATCGCCTCGCGAGCGAGCCCGCGGTGAAGGTGCTGCGTGAGCTCTCGACGGAGACCGGCGGGGCGTACGCGAGCGCCGACGCTCCCGAGCAGCTCGACCGCCTCTTCGTGGCGATGGGCGCGGCGGTCTCGAAGGGCAGCTGCTCCTCGACCGCCACGATCACCGAGTTGGATCGGATCGTCCCTGGCACCCGCGTGGTCGGCGAGCTCGAGGTCGGTTCGAAGGGCGCGCTCTCGCGCTTCGAGCTCGTCGCGCCGCAGCGCTGACGGGCGCGGCCGCGCGCCGCGAGGAGGGCGCGCGCCCTCCTCGCCGGGGCTCCCGAAGCCCGATCGCGTCCGCGGATCGCAGACGCCGATCAGGACTTCTTCTTGTCGCCCTTCTCCTTCTCCAGCCGCGCGATCTCGCCCTCGAGGTGGCGGATCGTGCGGCGGAGGTCTTTGACCTCGTCCTCGGTGGCGAGGTTCATCGACTTGGCGAGCTTCTCGATCTGCTCGTTGGTGAACGTGGTGACCTTGCCGGGCACCGACATCGCGCCCATCAGCGCCTTCATCACGCGCTCGTCTTGCATGAGCTTCATGACGCGGGGATCACCCATGAGCTGCATCCCACGCTTCATCAGACGCTTCTTGAGGGAGTCGACCATGTGCCTCGAGCATAGCGGATAGCCACCGCCGACGTCACCCCGCGCGCCGCGCCTCGTCGCTGCCGGTCGAAGGGGTCGCGAGGCCCTTCCGATCGAGGAGCCAGCCCCGGACGAGCGGCCAGACCGTGATCGGCGCGTCGCGGCCGACGAGAAGGTCGATGTGCCCGAGCGGGTACACCCGGTAGGTCTTGTCGCGGCTCTGGCTGCGAGCGAAGCCCGGGCGCACGCTCGCCGGGGGCGCGAGGTCGTCGTTCTCCCCCGCGATCACGAGGAGCGGGATGTCCATGCGCTCGAAGCGCTCGACGTAGTCCGCCTCTTCGCCCCCGAAGCGCTTCTTGGAGGCCCACTCGAACATGTTGCGCATCTCCGCGAGCGACGCGCGGTCGAACGCCAGCCGAAGGTGCTCGTCGAGCACGTGGGGCTCGAGCGCCCCCTTGTGCCAGCCGCGCAGCGGGACCGGGTAGAGCGGGCTCTCGGCGAACCTGCGGAGCTTGCGCATCACCTCGCCCACCGGGCGAAGGATCAGCGGAGCGTTGACGGTGGGGACCCGACCGACCTCCAGCATGCGGAAGAACATCGCGATCGCCTTGAGCGACCAGGACCCGCGCGCGAAGTGGTAGGGGCTGCCGATCGAGACGATGCCCGCCACGCGGTCGCGCATCGCGGGCGCGGCGGCGTAGCTCACGAGGCCGCCGAGGGAGTGCCCGACGAGGAAGACCTTGCGGTGGCCGCTCGCCTGGTGGACCTCGTGCACCGCGGTCGGGAGGTCCTCCTCGACGTAGTCGTCCACGCCTCGGGCCCGGCGGCCGCCGAAGTGCCGCGACCGCCCGTGCCCCCGCAAGTCGACGTTGAAGACGTCGAAGCCGGCCGACGCGAGGTAGTTGGCGAAGCTGCGGGCAGGCAGGTGAAATGCGTAACGATTTTGCCCAAATCCGTGCACGAGGAGCACCGGGGCGACCGTCGAGTGCTCCTTGTCGGTCGCGCGCTTGCGCACCATCGCCAGCGGGACCTTGCCCCCGGTGACGAGCAGCTCCTTCACGAACGTCCCCCACTGGTGGCGGTCGACCTTCTGCTCGACGACTCGTTTGTAGAGGATCACGGAGGGTAACTCTTCGCCGGATTTTGGGCTCTTGTCCAACGGTTAGTGTAGCATCGGGGCTCGCGTTGGAGCCAGCAAGCAGCTTGTCTTTCCAGACGGGTGAGGTTCGATGAAAAGCGATCGATCGGTTCTCGGCTCCGGCCGTACGCCGCACGAAACTGCGGGCCCTCGTCGACGTGTGCGGCGCGCGGGGCTGCGGCGAGGCGCGGCGCTCCTCGTGGCCCTCGGGATCACGGCCGCGTGCCCGTGCGCGCTCGCGCAAGGCAAGGCCGACGACAAGAAGGCCGACAAGGTCGACGACAAGAAGGTCGACGACAAGAAGGCCGACGACAAGAAGGCCGACGACAAGAAGGCCGACGACAAGAAGGCCGACGACAAGAAGGCCGACGGCGCGTCGGCGAGCGGCGGCGTGACCGCCGGCGCCGTGCCGACGTACGGCAAGCGCGAGACGGCGAGCGCCACCGACGTCGCCGAGGATCCGCTCAAGCGCTACATGTTCATCGGCGCGCGCTACCGCGGATCGGTGGTGCCCAAGTTCGCCCAGAACCTCTTCGTCGACGAGGGCGGGACGGTCTACACCAACACGGTCGGCGTGGAGTTCGATCTGCGCAAGGACGGCTTCTCGTTCGTGCCTGCGCTGTCGTTCCAGGAGCTCGGCACCGAAGACCTCCTCTTCCACCAGAAGGGCCAGCCGACCGACATCGCCGGCAACTACTCCGTCGTCAACAGCAGCATGAAGACCGTCTTCGCGTCGGTCGACTTGCTGTGGTCGGCGCAGCTCCACAAGAACGTCGACTTCGAGTTCGGCGGCGGCTTCGGCGTCGGCGTCATCTTCGGCGACCTCGCCATCAACTGGGTCTACGAAGATCAGAACGGCCCCTACGCCGCCGACACCGGCAAGCACTACAGCCCCTGCCCCGGCCCCACCGGGCAAGAGACGGCGAACCTGAAGGGCTGCAACAAGGCCGATCACCGCGGCGCCACCGACGTGCGCACCGGCGGCTTCACCGAGCCGTCGTGGTTCAACGGCGGCTCCAAGCCGCCGCTCTACCTCTGGGCGACGCCGCAGATCGGCCTCCGCATCAAGCCGGTGAAGCAGTTCCAGGCGCGCCTCGGCCTCGGCTTCTCGCTCCTCACCGGCCCGTGGTTCGGGCTGAGCGGCTACTTCGGCCTCGAGCGCACCGAAAAGGCGCCCTGATCCTGGAATGACGAGCGAAGCGACCCCCGAGCTTCCCGCGCGGTACGAGCCCGTTCGACGCCTCGGGCGTGGCGGCGGAGGCGAGGTGTGGGCGGTGCGCGACCGCCTCGGCGGCGGCTCGCTCGCGCTGAAGCTCCTCGGGCCCGCCGCCGGCGAGCACGAGCTCGCCGCGCTCGTGCGCGAGGCGACGTCTCTGTCGGCGCTCGAGGGGCTCGGCGTGCCGCGCATCGTGGCCTTCGGCTCTCTCCACGGCGGGCGACGCTACCTCGTGCGCGAGCTCGTCGAGGGCCAGAGCCTCGAGCGCGTGCTCGACACCCCGCGCGGCCCGGCGTGGCTCGGCGCGCTCGTCGACGCCGCCGATCAGCTCACCACGCTCCACCGCACCGGCCTCCTCCACGGCGACGTGAAGCCCGCGAACGTGGTCGTGGGTGAGGGGGGTCGCGGCACGCTCGTCGACCTCGGGCTCGCGACGCCGTGGCGCGAGGAGGGCGTACGGCCCCCGGGCCTCACGCCCCAATACGCGGCCCCGGAGCTCCTCGGCGGCGACGTGCTCACCGTGCGGGCCGAGGTCTTCGCGCTGGGCGCGACCCTCGGCGAGGCCGTCGCGAAGCGGGGCGACGAGCTCGACCCCAAGCTCCGCGACGCGCTCGAGCGCATCGCCGAGCGCGCGACGTGCGAGTC
>JAEUKG010000082.1 GCA_016794325.1 Myxococcales bacterium
AAGGTCCTCGCGCGAGGCCTCGAGCGCGCGGGCTTCGACGTGACGCTCGTGCGCTGCGGCAGCGACGCCGCTCAGAAGCTCACCCAGCGCTGGGACGCCTTCGTCACCGACTGGATGATGCCGGACGTGGACGGGATCGACCTCGTCCGCATCATCCGCGGCGCCGGCGACGAGCGGACGTTCGTGGTCGTGACCTCGAGCCTCGCTTCGCCGGCGGTGCGCGAGCACGCGCTCAACGCCGGCGCCGACGATTTCGCGCCGAAGCCGGTCGACGTGGGCGCGCTCGCCGCGCTCCTGCGCGCCGGAATCCGCACGCCGCCCGGGGAGGCGGCTCCCCTCGCCTCCCCGCCGGCCGTGCGCGATCCCACCGACCCCCACCTCGGCCAGACGTTCGGGGGCTACACCCTCGTGAAGAAGCTCGGCGCGGGGGGGATGGGCACGGTCTACGAGGGCCGGGCGAGCGACGGCGACGCCGCGGCGGTGAAGATCCTCCACGGGTGGGCGACGTCGGACGCGACGAACACGCGGCGGCTCCTGCGGGAGGCTCGCCTCTTGCGCGACGTCCAGAGCCCCTACGTCACGAAGGTCAAAGACAGCGGCGTCGACGAAGCCCACGGCGTGCCGTTCGTCGCGATGGAGCTCCTGCGCGGCCAGACGCTCGACGACGTCTTGCTCGTGAAGGGCGCGCTCGAGCCGAGCGTCGCGATCGCGCTCTTCGTCGACATCTGCAACGGGCTCGCGGCCGCGCACGAGAAGGGGATCGTGCACCGGGACGTCAAGCCGTCGAACGTGTTCTTGCACGTGGACGAGTCCGGCGAGATCTGCCCCAAGCTCTGCGACTTCGGCGTGGCGCGGAAGGCCGGCGACGGCTCGAGCACCGAGCTCACCCAGACGGGGACGATGGTGGGATCGCCGAAATACATGTCGCCGGAGCAGATCCGCAGCGCGCGGCGCGTCGACCACCGGGCCGACCTGTGGAGCCTCGGCCTGATGATGCACGAGGCGCTCTCGGGCTACCACCCGTGGGAGGATCAGACGAGCATCGGCAACATCATCGTCCGGGTGTGCACCGAGGACGTGCGCCCGCTGTGCGTCGCGGCGCCGTGGGTGCCGCGGCGCGTGTCGTCGATCGTCGACCGGGCGCTCGCGAAGGACCCCGCGGCCCGCTGGCAGAGCGCGAGCGAGCTCGCGCGCGCGCTCGAGCCCTTCGCGGCCTCGGGCGCGGTGACGATGGCGCGGCTCACCTCCGCGGCGACCCACCACGCGGCACCGCCGCCGCCGAGGCGGGCGCGTGGGATCGGCCCGTGGGTGCTCGGGGCGGCGGCCGCGGTCATGCTCGCCGCCACCGTCGCGCTCGGCGTCGCGACGGTGCGCGAGCTCGCGCGCGCGCACGCGCCGCCCGCGCCAGGGCGCGCCCACCCCGCGAGCGCCGACGGCCCCCAGGGCCCGGAGAGCGCGGCGAGCGAGCCCTGACCCTTTTTCCGGGCGGACGGCGCGGCGGTCGCGGTACCTTGCCCGCGTGCGCTCGCTGCGCCTCTTCGCCGCCGCCGTCGCCGTCGTCGCCAGCGCCACGTGGCCGCGCGCCGCGTCGGCCGACGGCCCGCTCGGGCCTCAGGGGTCGCGCTTGCAG
This sequence comes from Myxococcales bacterium, assembly GCA_016794325.1. Lineage (GTDB taxonomy): Bacteria > Myxococcota_A > Polyangia > Polyangiales > Polyangiaceae > SXNL01. Next base: position 1,631 of record JAEUKG010000082.1, read on the forward strand.
ACCAGCTCGTACACCGTCGACCTCTTCCAAGGCCCGATCCTCGCGGGGAGCCGGGTGACCGCGCTCGCGGGGGCGTGGGCCGCCCTCGCCGAGGGAGCCGAGGGCCACGGCTTCAACGCCGCGTCGCCGGCGGTCCGCGAGGCGCACTCCACGTCCACCACCGACTTCGACGTCGACTTCGGCCTCACGTTCCCGTCGAGCATCGGCAAGACCGACTTCGACAACAACGGCTCGCCCGGCTTCACCTACGACAACTTCGTCTTCGGCACGTTGGGGGCCCGCGTGCAGGAGGGGAAGATCGCCATCGGCGCGACGATCAACCTCCAGCAATACGAGCTCGGAAACCCCGGCAACGTCGACGGCATCACCTCGATCCTCATCCGCTACGCGCGCGGCAACCTCCTCGGGGCGTATTCGCTCCTCTCCGATCAGCTCTACGTGGGCGGCGGCCCGCGGGCCGCGCTCCTCGGCATCATCGACTCCAGCGGCGGGAGCGAGCGCGCGCTCCTCACCGTCGGCGGCCTCGGCGTCGAGGGCGGCGCCGTCGTCGCCCCGAAGTGGCTGCCGCTGCGGTTCGGGCTCACCCTGCGCAGCCCCGTCGACGGGAAGGTCGACCCCGCGAGCCGCGTCACCCCCGACGAGCGCGGCGACCGCCGCATCGGTGAAAAATACCTGCCGGAGTCGATCGTGATGCCCTGGGAGGTCGAGTGGGGCCTCGCCCTCCAGCTCGGCAAGCGGCCGCTCAACCCCGGGTGGAACGACCCGGAGGCGATCCCCGCCCGGGAGGTCGCGGCGCGCGCGCGCCCCGGCGAGACGCCGAAGCAGACCGCCAAGCGCATCGCCAAGGAGCGCTACGCCGCGCTCCCGCGCCAGAAGCTCCTCGTCACGACCTCGTTCCTCGTCACCGGCGCGACCTCGAACGCGGTCGGGTTCGAGTCGTTCCTCTCGCAGCGCATCGACCGCTCCGGGGAGCGGATCTCGTTCACGCCGCGCGTCGGCCTCGAGGGGGAGGTCGTCCCCTCGTGGCTCCAGCTCCGGGCGGGCTCGTACATGGAGCCGTCGCGCTTCCAGGGCGGGAGGCCGCGGGTGCACGGGACCGCCGGCTTCGAGCAGAAGCTCTTCTCGTGGACCGCGTTCGGGCTGTTCTATCCCGGTACGTACTTTCGGGTGTCGGGCGCGGTCGACGTCGCCCGGGAGTATTTCGGGTGGAGCTTGGGCGCCGGCGTGTGGCACTGACGTCCGCCGCCGCTCACCGCGGGCGGGCGGAGGTGCTCGCCGCGGGCGGGCCGTCGTCGCTGCGCATGCCCTGGCGCCACGCGAACGCGAGGAGCGCGATGCCCAGCGTCGCGAGCACGAGCGCGATCGCCCCGATGGTTCCGAAGCCCGACTTCGGCGGCGTCGGCGGGGCCGCCGCGGGGTGGAGCGAGGGGTGGGGAGCGACGCCCGGGAGCGACGGGCGCGGCGACGCCTGCGCCTGCTGCTGCTGTTGCGGCGGCGGCATCGCGGGGTACGAGGCGCGCGGCGACATGGGCGGGGGCGGATAGGACATCGGCGGCGTCGCGAGCATCATCCGCGGCGAATGCGCCTGGCCCGGCGGCCCCGGGTGCGGGTGCGGGAGCGGGGCGACGCCGGACGGAGCCGGGGTGTGGGCGGAGGGGGGCGCGCTCGCCATCGGCCGCGGCGAGAACGCGCCCGAGCCGGCCGGCTTCGCCGCGACCTTCGTCTTGGTCTGATCGTCCCACTCCGGCATCGGCTCGAGCTCGACCTCGCGCGACCGGGCCACCGTCGGCGCGTCCTCCGCCATCCCCACGAAGGGCAAGAGCGCGAGCCGGAGATCGGTGACGGTGGCGAAGCGACGATCGCGATCCTTCTCGAGGCACTTCTCGATGACGCGGGTGAGGGCGACGGGCACGCCGGACAGCGGCGGCGGCGGATCGCGGTGGAGCTTGGCGAAGACGACGGCGATCTGCTCGCCCTCGAACGGGACTCTCCCCGAGATGAGCCGGTAGAGCAAGATGCCGAGCGCCCACACGTCGGTGCGCTCGTCGACGGTGCGCGGCGCGGCGACCTGCTCGGGAGACATGTAGTGCGGCGACCCGAGGAGCTCGCCCGCGCCGGTGAGCTGGGTGTCGCCGTCGCCCTGGTCGGCGGCCTTGGAGATCCCGAAGTCGAGGACCTTCAGGCAGGGGGCGCCGTCGGGGCGGCGGGTGAGGAAGAGGTTCGCGGGCTTGAGGTCGCGGTGGATGA
>JAEUKG010000096.1 GCA_016794325.1 Myxococcales bacterium
CCGAGCGCGGCGGCTACCGAGGCCACATGGCGATCGGGCCCGCCGACGAGGCGGAGGCGCACCGCATCTGGGAGGCCATCGAGATCGAGCAGAAGACGCTCGATCAGATGATCGTCGACGCGTCGGAGCGCCGCGTGGACACGCGGTTCCAGGAGGCGATCCGCCGCCTCGTCCTCGTCGCCGACGACGCCGAGGAAGACGAGATCGGCGCCGCCCTCGGCAGCCCTCGCTCGCTCGCGTTCGCCCGTGCTCCGCAGAGCGCCGCCCTCGCGACCCTCGACGCGAGCCGGGGCTTCGTGCTCGCGGCGATTCGCTCGCACGGGCACGTGCGGGGCTTGCTCTTCGCCGACAACCGGTACTCCGGGGCGCCGGTGGCGGCCGAGCAGCTCGCGCACGTCGGGGTCTACGTCGATCTCACCGCCCTCGTGTGGGAGAACCTCTCCCTCCTCGCGCGGGTCGAAGCCGCGGCGCGCGAGGACGCGCTCACCGGCGTCTGGAACCGTCGCGAGTTCGACGTGCGCTTCGAGGCCGAGCGATCGCGGTGCCAGCGCTCGGGCGCGAGCTGCTCGGTGATGCTCGTGGACGTCGATCACTTCAAGTCGGTGAACGACGGCGGCGGCCACGCGGCCGGCGACGACGTCCTGCGCAAGCTCGGCGCGCTCCTCCGCCGCAACGTCCGCGAGCACGACGTCGCGGCGCGCCTCGGGGGCGACGAGTTCGTGGTGCTCCTGCCCGACGCGACCCGCGAGCAGCTCTCCGCCGCCGCGCAGCGGATCGGCGCGCTCGCGCGCGACGAGGGGATCTCCCTCAGCCTCGGCGGCGCGAGCTTCCCCGACGACACCCCCGACATCGGCGCGCTCGTCATGGTCGCCGACGAGCAGCTCTACGCCGCGAAGCGCGCGGGGCGCGGCTGCGCCTTCGTCGGCGGCGCGCGCGTGGCGTTCTGACGCTTGGCGCGCGCGGGGTGCGCACGATCCGATCGCGCCGGAGCGAGCTTGACGTCGCCTCGACCGAGGCTAGCCTCCGCAGGCGAGGAGGCTCGCATGGCGCGACGAACGGTCACGGTCCGACCCCACGCCCTCGCGCTCGGAGCGACGATCGCGATCGCGCTCACCGCGTGCTCGCGCGGCGGCGACGCGCCGCGCGCCGGCAGCGGCCCTGGCGGCGGAGACGCGACGCCCGGAGGCGGCGCGTCCGCCGACGGCGGCGCCGTCGCCCTGCCCGACGGCGCCGCGCCGAGCGAGGACGGCGGCAAGCCGCGCAGCGACGGCGGGCCGGACCCGGTCTTCGCGTCGAAGCTCTACGTGCTCCCGCAGACCCCGTTCGCGGTGACGAAGATCGGCGACGCCGTCGAGGCCCTCTTGGCCGCGACGCCGAGCCTCGCCCACGTGATCGTGTTCGTCCACGGGCGCGCGTGCGGCGGCGGCGGCGAGCCGGGGAAGTCGCTCGGCTCGGTCGTCCCCGAGCTCGAGAGCGACTACGCCGCCGGCGTCGTGATGTTCCACTGGCCCGGCTCCGACGACGGCTGCCCGCTCGGATTCCCGGAGGACCAGGCGCGGGCGGCGGGCCCGGCGCTGCGGACGATGGTCGAGCGCCTCGACGAGCACCTCGCCACGCACCCCGCGACGCGCGCGAAGATCAAGCTCGCGCTCCTCACCCACAGCATGGGCAACATCGTCCTCGAGGCCGCGCTCGCGTCCAAGACCGGGCTCGCCCCCGCCGTCTTCGCGACGGCGATCCTCAACTCGTCCGCCACCGCCGCCGCGGGCCACGCGCCGTGGCTCGCGCGCCTCGACTTCGCGACGAACGTGTATGTTACAGTCAATTCGGGGGACAACGTGCTCCTCGCCGCGGGAGCGGGGAGAGGGGCTCGCCTCGGGCGAGACCTCGGCACCGAGACGCTCACCGCGCGCGCCGCCTACGTCGACTTCTCGGCGGCGAACGTCAACCACCAGTACTACGTCTCGTCGGGGCAGAAGGGCGCCCACATGCGCGACTTCTACCGAGACGCGCTCCAAGGCCGCGTGTACGACCTCGCGGGCTCCACCGCCATCACGAAGCGGACGGTCCGGGACGGCGCGACCGTCTACACCTTCGACGGCAAGTAGCCCCCCAGGCCCGCGTCAGCTCCGAGGGCGGCGCCGCCGCGGCGCCTCCGTGTCACCCGTTTGGACGAAGCAGTAGACCCCCGGCCGCTCCGGCGCGCGGACCGAGCCCGGGGGCGGCGAAGGGATGGTGACTCGCTGCGAAGGGGGGAGGACCTCGACGTCCCCGGCGTCGTTCGGCGCGTGGCGCATGCTCCCCCCTTGGTAAGTCCCCGAGCCGCGGACCGCAGGTCGCCCGTCCGAGTGACGTTCGGGCGGCGTCAGCCGAGGGCGCGGGCGAACGCGATCACGTAACCGTCCGGATCTGCGGAGTAAGCTGCCTCGTCGCCCCAGCCCCGGGGCAGGAGCGGCGACAGCTCGCGGGCCCCGGCGGCGAGCGCGCGGGCGTGGAAGGCGGCGGGATCGTCGACCCGGAGGTAGAGTTCGGCGCGCGGGGCTCGCCCGGGCGCCTCGGGGGCGGCGATGGCGTCGCCGAGGAGCCTCGCGATCCCGGCCGCCGGCATCAGCCCGAGCACCGCGCCCTCGCCGATCGCGAGCTCCGTCATACCCGGCACGTCGAGGCGCGGCTCGGCGGCGAGGACGCGACGGTAGAACGCGGCGCTCGCGGCTTGATCGGCGACGTAGAGGATGAAGTGGGCGGCTCGGACGGACACGTTCACTCGACCCACAGCACGATGTCGTCGTAGCGCGACCGCCACGGCTTCGTCAGCGGCACGATCGATCGCTCGCCGACGGTGAGGCTACCGCCGAGGAGCGGCCCGCTCGACGACGAGAAGGAGACGACCTCCTTGCCGTCGGCGAAGACCACCGAGCTCGCGCGGCCGCTGGGGAGGATCTTGATCTCCCAGCGCAGGTGCACCCAGCCGGCGCCGAGCACGAGGGTGGACACGGTCTTGTTCTCGTCGGGCCCGCCGTCGGACGCCGGGAGGTCCTCGTCCACGACGACGACGCCGTCGGCGCGTACCTCGAGCCCGACCGACCGATCCTTGAAGATCGAGATGAAGTCGTGCTCGTCGCTGGCGCCGACCTCCTCGACGCGGAAGTTCATCTCGAGGGCGGCCTTGGAGAACGTCGCCGGCAGCGGGCGGAGGCCGTAGGCGACCATCGCGGTGGAGGAGCCGGCGGGCAGCACGACCGAGAGCGATCCCGGCGCGCTCGCGCTCCCCGCGTCCGCGAGCGCGATCACGCCGCCGCTGCTCGTGGTGATGGTGGTGAAGGTCCCTCCGAGGAGCGCGCGGCCTCGATCGAAATCCTCGCAGAAGTACGGGGCCGGCGAGAGCGAGTCGCACATCGGGCCGGTGGCGGCCTCGGGCGCGTCGACCCGCGCGTCGGAGCCGCCCGCGTCGATCCGCCCCTCGGGCGCGGCCGCCGGGGCGTGGCGCCCCGCGTCGGCGGAGGTGGGCTCGTTCAGGCCGTCGAGCGACGTCATGATCGAGCACGCGACCGTGACGGCGGAGGCCAGACCGATCGCGACGCTCCTCTTCACGAGGGCGATGGTAGCAGCTCCGGCGGGCGGCCGCGCCCCGCCGTCAGCGAAGAGGCGCGAGGGCGCGGCGCGACGCCGCGAGCGCGATCGCCGCGCGCGCGGACGCCCGCGGAAGACCGGGCGCCGCCTTCGCCAGAGGGACGATGCGGGTCACCCGGGCCGACGCCGCGAGCGACCGCGAGCGCTCCGTCACGCGCGAGGTGCCCCCTTGGTCGTAGCGGAACGCGAGCGCGCGATCGGTGGCGCACGTCGCGTCGAGGGGCCGCGACGGGTCGGCGAGGAACGCCCCCTTGATGCCGCCGGCGCACGAGTCCATCGCGCCGTGGGCGCCGGTCGGGATGACGACGAGCGCTCGGTTCGGCAGCGTGCTCGCCACGCGCTCCGCCCAGAAGTAGGGCGTCGCGGGGTCGAGCCGGCCGCCGATGACGAGCGTCGGGCCGGCGAACGTCGACGCGGCCCGCGCCGTCGCCTCGCTCGGCCGCACCGGCCACCCCTTGCACATCGCGAGCTCCTCGCGCAGGTCCGCGTCGTCGCGGAGGACCGGCCGGATCTTCTCCTGCAGCGCCCGCGCGCCCTCGAGGGTCTCGTGCTGGATGTAGTCGTTGCACGTCACCGACAGGTACATCCCGTCGGACATGCCCATCGCGTCGTAGTCCTCCTCGGTCATGCGCTCGTAGCGCGCGTAGAGCTCGGAGAGGAGCGGGTTCTTGGCCGCCGCTTCGTCCTCCGCCCGCCGGCGGCGCTCGTCCTCGGCGGCGGCCCGCGCGGCGTCGCGATCCCACGCCGCCTGGTCGAAGGCGAGGAGGCTCGTCACCCGCAGCGGCAGCGCCGCCGCCTCGCCGTCGACGTAGAGCCGTTGCTGGAGCTCGCCGACGAACGCGCGCCAGTCGTAGTCGTAGCTCCCCCACTCGGGGTCGGAGGCGGCGAACGGCGTGGCGTCGAGCTTGGCCTTGAGGCGCCCGAGCGCGCCATCCAGGTCGGGATGGGCGGCGTTGCACTTGGCGTCGGCGGCGCAGGCGCCGAACACGCGCGTGAGGATGCCGTCGATGGCGACGGGGAACATCCCGCCGACGGGGACGTCCGGCGGGAGCACGCCGTCGAGGATCGAGGCCCGCACGTCGGCGGGGTGACGCTTCATCACCTCGATGCCGAGGCGGGTGCCGTAGGAGATGCCGTGGAGGTCGACGGGCTTCCCGCCGAGGGCGACGACGAGGTCGTGCACGTCGTCGGCGTTCTCTTCGGTGTCGTAGGCCGCGAGGTCGACGCCGCGCCCCGAGAGGGCCTTGGCGCACGCGGCCGGCGAGCCCGACGACGCCGCTGCGCACGACAGGCGCGGGATCGACCGGCCCGTGCCGCGTTGGTCGAGGAGGACCAGATCCCCCTGCGCGAGGATCGGCGCGTAGCCCTCGAGCAGCGACGCGTCGCCCGCCACGAGCGGCCCCACGATGCCGTCGGAGCCGCCGCCGGGGCCGCCGTTGAGCTCGATGGTGGGGACGCCGCCCTCGCGCCCCTTCACGATCGCGACGTGGAGCGTGATGATCTTTCCGTCGGCGACGCGACGGTTCTCGGGGACCTTGAGGTCGGCGCACCGGACCGTCTTCCCTTCGACGCTCCGCGGGATCACGAACCGGCACGTCGTCGGCTCGAGCTGGGCCGCGGTCTTCGACGTCGGAGCCGGGCCCGTCGCCTCGGGGGCCGGGGCGGGAGCCGGAGCCGGAGGCGACGAGGGAGCGGCGCTGGAGCACGCGGCGAGCGCGACGGCGAGGGAGGCGAGGGCGAGGGAGCGCATGACCGTCATGAACAGCACGCAGCGTGCCGACGCCCGCGATCGCCGCGCACCGCGCCAAGGGTCCGAGCTCACTGAGTTTTTGGCGCTCGATCGGCCGCCAGGATCGGCGCGATCACCCCTGACCCGCGACGCCCGGCGGGTGACGAGCGCCCCGGGCGATCCGCGCGATCGCGGCGTCAGCGGTACGGCGCAGCCGGCGCCGCCTGGACCCGCGACGCGCGCCCGCCGACGTTCGCCCAGTGCGCGGCGGCGGCGGCGGGCGCGGTGAAGATCTCGGTCCGACCGCACGCCTCGCACACGAGGAGCGTGAACCGGGGGTTCGTGCTCGGGGTCGAGGTGCCCGCGCAGGACACCTCGATGTAGGCGTCGTCGAGCCGGAGGAACGAGGCGCCGCCGCACGAGCACGGGCGAAGGGAGTGTGTCGAGCTCATGCCCGAGCATGACGCGCGGACGCGCGGCTGCCAAGCGGGGCCGCGACGCGCTTGACCCGCCTCCCGGGCTTCACGGAACATCACGCGACCCCTCGTGATCCACGCGCGCCACGTCCCCCTCGGCGATCCTCGGATCGAGGCGATGCTCCAGGAGTACATGCGCGAGTGGAGCGCCCTCTTGCCGATGAAGCCCGGGCCCGACGGCGCCTTCGCGTATCCGCATCGGCACCGCTACGTCGACGACGACCACGAGGCGGTGATCTTCGTCGAGGACGAGCGTCCCGTCGGCTTCGCGCTGGCGCGACGGGTGCCGGGCGCTTGGCAGGTCCAGGAGTTCTTCGTGTCGCCCGCCGAGCGACGGCGAGGCGTCGGCGCCCGCGCGCTCACGCAGCTGTGCGCGCGGCACCCCGGCCCGTGGACGCTCACCGTGCGGCCGGAGAACCCCGCCGCGCTCGCGTTCTGGCGGCGCGTGCTCGGGCCCGCGCCCACCGAAGAGCGCGGCGGCGACGGCGTCCTCCGGCGCCGATTCCTCTTCCAGGCCTGACCGGCGCGCGGACGGCGCGCGCCCGGGGGTCAACCCGGCGGCGCCTCCGCGGCGGGCGGTGTGGCGACCTTGGGCGCGCGGAACACGAGCCCGCGCACGCGGTCGGCGACCACGTAGAACGCGGGGACGACGAGGAGCGACAGGACCGTCGACACCGCGAGGCCTCCGAGGACCGCGGCCGCCATCGGGCTGCGCGTCTCGGTGCCGGGGCCGATGCCGAGGATGGGCGGGACCGCCGCCATCATCGTCGCCACCGTCGTCATCAAGATCGGGCGGAGCCGCAGGGGCCCCGCCCTCGCCGCGGCCTCGAGCGCCGTCGCCCCCTCATGCTCACGCACGTGGTTCGCGTACTCCACGAGGAGGATCGAGTTCTTCTTCACGATCCCCATCAGGAGGAGGAGACCGATCATGCTGAAGAGGTTGAGCGACTTGCCGGAGGCGGCGAGCCCGATCGCGGCGCCCGCGAGCGCGAGGGGCATGATGGTGAGCACCGTCACCGGGTGGAGGAACGAGTTGAACTGGCTCGCGAGCACCATGTACGCGACGAGGATTCCGATCAGCATCGCGAACGCGAGGCCGCCGGTCGTCTCCTCGAGCTGCGAGGCCTGGCCTCCCGACACGACCCGATAGCCGAGCGGGAGCGCGGCGCCGAGCTCCTTCACCTTGGCCATCGCCTCGGCCTGGGAGTGGCCGGGGGCGACGTTGGCGGTGATCGAGATCGCCCGCTCGCGGTCCTGGCGGCTGATCGTCTGGAGCACCGGGGTCTCTTGCTGCGTCGTCAACATCGTCAGCGGGACGAGCTGGCCGTTGGCCGCGCGGAAGCGGACGAGCGACAGATCCTCGGGGCGGGAGCGCTGGTCGCGGAGGAGCCGGACGCGGATGTCCACGCGGCGCCCGCCAGTCGAGAACTTCCCGACGACGTTGCCTCCCACGAGGGCGCTCACGGTCGTCCCGAGGTCGCTGATCGACACCCCGAGCTCGGTGGCGCGACGGCGATCGGGGACGAGCTGCAGCTCCGGCGCGCCGACCTGGTAGTCGCTCACGACGTCGGTGACGAGACCGCTCGCCTCGAGGTCGGCCTTGATCTTGGCGGTGTGGGCGACGAGCTCGTCCCAGCTCGCGCCGCGGACGGTGAAGTCGACGGGGGACGAGCGGGTGGACCCGAAGCCCTGCTGCGACGGGTCCTGGATCGACGCGCGGATGCCGGCGATGCCCTGGAGCTCGCGGCGCAGCGCCGCCGAGAGCTGGTTGGCGGTCATCTTCCGCTCCTTCGGCGGGACCAGGGTGAGGGTCATCTGGCCCGACGAGCCCGTGAGGGTGACGAGCATGCGCGAGACCTCGGGGTGCGCCGCCACCCTCTGCTCGGCCTTGGCGACGAGGGGCGCAGCCGCGGCGGGAGTGGTGCCGGCCTCGGTCTGGATGCGCACGTTCAGCCGGCTCTGGTCCTGCGAGGGGATGAACTCGGTGGGGATGAGCTTCACCAGGCCCCCGCACGCGACGAGGAGCACCACCGCGCCCACGAGCACCTTCGCCGGGTGGCGGAGCGCAGCTCGGAGCACGCGCGCGTAGCCGCGCTCGAGCGCGCCGAAGCCCCGGTCGGCGATCCGGCCGAGCCTCCCGCGGTCTTCGCGCGAGGCCCGGAGCATCTGCGCGCAGCGCGCTGGGGCGAGGGTGATCGCCTCGAGGTACGACAGCATCACCGCGACCGAGAGGGTGACGCCGAACTGGAAGAAGAACTTCCCGATGACGCCGCTCATGAAGACGACGGGGAGGAAGATGGCGATGACGGCGAGGGTCGCGGCGAGCGCGGCGAACGTGATCTCCTTGGTGCCGTCGGCGGCGGCGAGGCGCTTGTCCTTCCCCATCTCCGCGTGTCGGTAGATGTTCTCCATGACCATCACCGCGTCGTCGACGACGAGGCCGACCGCGAGCGACAGGCCGAGGAGGGTGAAGGTGTTGAGGGTGAAGCCGCAGAAGTAGATCACCGCCACGGTACCGAGGAGCGACATGGGGATCGCGAGGACCACGTTGGCCGTGCTCGAGAGCGAGCCCAAGAAGAGCCAGCAGACGAGGGCGGTGAGCACGACGGCCATCACGAGCTCGAGCTCGAGCTCGTGAACCGACTCCTCGATGAACACCGTGGAGTCGAAGAGCACCTCCACCTTCATGCCCTCGGGGAGGGTCTTGTTGATCTCGTCGACGCGCTGGCGCACACCTCCCGCGACCGCGACCGCGTTCGTGCCGCGTTGCTTCAGCACCCCCAGCGTCTGCAGGGGCACGCCGTCGAGGCGGGCGATGGAGGTCGCGTCCTCGAAGCCGTCCTCCACGATCGCCACGTCCTCGAGGTAGACGGGCGCGGGTTTGCTCCGCCTCACGACGATCTTCCGCAGCGACTCGAGGTCGAGCGCCTCGCCGAGGAGGCGGACGTCGAGGGTCTTCTGCCCCGTGTCGAGCTGCCCGCCCGGCACCTCCACGTGCTCGCTGCGGATGGCGTTGATGACGTCGGCCGCGACCACCCCCTTCTCGGCGAGCCGGCTCGCGTCGAGCCACACGCGGACGTTGCGGGCCACGTAGCCGCTCAGCGTGATCTGGCCCACCCCCGGCACCGTCTGGAGCTTCTCCTGCACCTGGTAGCGCGCGACGTCGGCGAGCATCTGCCTCGAGAAGGGGCCCGACACGCCGACCTGGACGATGGGCTGGTCGTCGGGGTTCGACTTGGAGACGCTGGCCGCGGGGACGTCCTTCGGGAGCTGCCGCTGCACCGCCGCCACGCGCGCTTGGATGTCCTGGAGCGCGAGGTCCACGTCGCGGGACATGTCGAACGTCACCGTGACGCGCCCGCTCCCCGCCCGCGCCTGCGAGCTGATCTGCTTCACCCCCTCCACCTGCGACACCGCCTGCTCGATGGGCTCGACGATCTCGCGCTCGATGGCGGGGGGCGAAGCACCGGGCCACGACACCGACACCGAGATGTTGGGGTAGTCGACGTCCGGGAACTGGCTGATCCCGACCCGGGTGAGCGCCACTATCCCAAACAGGATAGTGGCGGCCATGAGCATCCAGGCGAAGACGGGGTTCTTGATGGAGACGTCGGTTACGTTCACGGCCCCGCTCCCGCCCCACGCCTCATGGGTCCTTCCGGCGACGCCCGCCGTCGCCTCGAGGCCCGCCGTCGCCGCGAGGGCCGCCGTCTCCGCGCGGCGGCGGGTCGTCGAGGGGCGGCGCGCCCGCGTCCATCGAGGCGACGCGCGTGGCCCGCACCCGGGCGCCGGGCGAGAGCGCCTCGGCGCCGCGGACGACGATCCAGTCGCCGGCGGCCAGGCCGCTCCGCACCTCGACCCATCCGTCCTTCGAGCTCATGCCGAGGGTGAGGGCCCGCTCCTCCACGACCTCGCCGGCGACGACGTACGCGACGTAGCCATGATCGGTCGCCCGGACGGCCGACCGCGGCACCACCGGAGCGTCGCGCGTGGCGCCGACGTCGATGGTGACGTCGCAGAAGGAGCCGGGTCGGAGCCAGTACTTGTGCTCGCTCGGGTCCACTTGGGCCGTCACCCCGACCATGTGGGTGGTGGGGTCGGCGGCGCCGGCGGTGAGCGTGATCTTGGCGGTGAACTCGCGCTGCGTCTCTCGCAGGGTGAACCGCACCGGCATGCCCGGGCGGAGGCGAGGGGCCTCGAGCGGCTCCACCTGGAAGCGAAGGAGGAGCGGGTCCTGGCGGAGGAGCGTCGCCATGACGAACCCGGCCTGCACGTATTGGCCGGTCTCGACCGTGCGGGTCTGGATGACGCCCTCGATGGGCGCGCGGACGTACGAGTCGCGGAGGTTCAGCTCGGTGATCTTCAGGTTCTCGGCGGCGACCGCGGTGTCGGCCTTGGCGGTGAGCGCCTTGGTGCGGAAGGTCTCGAGCTCCTCGCCGGGGATGAGGCCGGGGTGCTTGTCCATCGCGCCTTCGCGCCGTGAGACCTGGCCCTCCACGTCCTTCTGAGCCGCCTGCGCCTTCTCGAGCGCGGCCTTGGCGCTGTTCACCGCGAGCCGGAAGCGCTCGGAGTCGATCACCACCAGGGTCTCGCCCGGCTTCACCACCTGACCCTCGGAGAACCCCACGCGATCGACGACGCCGGCGACGCGCGACGTGACCTGGACGCGCTCGAACGCCTCGATCGTGCCCGGCGAGGTCACCACGTAGTCGAGCTTCTGCGACTTGACCTCGAGGGCATCGACGGCGAAGGAGACCCCGCCCTCGCCGCGCGTCCCGCGGCCGGAGCGCCCTCCGATGTCCGACGACGCCGCCTCCTTCTTGCACGCCGCCACGATCGGCGTGAAGGGGAGCGCCGCGGCGACGAGGACGACGAGCGCGCGCCTCATTCTTCCACCGGCCCGAACCCGAGCGCGAACCGCAGGTCGAGGTAGGCTTGCTCCATCGAGAGCTTCGCGCTCGCGCGCGAGACCTCGGCGTCGAACCGCCGCCCGTTGGCGTCGGTGAGCTCGATGGCGCGGGCGAGGCCCTGCCGGTAGAGGATCTCCGTCTCCTCGCTGCTCCGCTGGGCGGCGGTGACCGCCTCGTCGGCGAGGCGGAGCGACTCCCGCGCGGCCCGAAGCGACACCAGCGCGCTCTGGACGTCGGCGTCCACCGAGCGACGGAGCAGCCGCTCGTCGAGCTCCTGGCTGTCGGCCTGCGCAACCCGCGTCTTGCGGTCGGCGTAGCGGACACCGGCGTCGAAGATCGGCCACTGGAGGTTCAGGGTGATGGTCTCCTCGTGTCCTCGCTCGGTGCCCGCCGGGGCAGGGTTGACGCGCATCTGCGCGTTCGCGGCGAGGGTAGGGACGAGGCGATAGAGCGGCTCGCGCGCGCTCGCGCGCAGGGCCTCGGTGCGCTCGCGCGCGGAGCGCACGTCGGGCCGACGGTCGAGCGCGCCTTCGAGGTCTCGCTTGGCGAGCGCGTCCACCGACTCCGCGCGCTGCGTCGTCTTGTCCGGCGGCGCGAGCGCGCGATCCACCCGCGTGCCGCACAGGAAGCCGAGGGTGATGCGCGCGCGGCCGACCGATCCCTGCGCGGTGGCGACCTCGCGCGCGGCGTTCGAGACCTCGAGCGACGCGCGCGTCGCGTCGTTGATGCTCGCGAGCCCCGCCTCGGCGCGCGCCTCCGCGTTCGCGAGGTTGGCACGCGCGCGCTCGAGCCGCCGCGCCGCGGCCTCGGCGACGCGCTCGGCAGTGAGCGTCTGCAAGAACGCGCGGGCAGCCTCGTATGCGAGCTGCCGCCGGTCCTGGGTCGCCCCCCAGCGCTCGGACTCGAGCTGGTGGCTCGCCTGACTGTATTGCGGGAACGCGCTCGGCGCCACGATGGGCTGGGCGAGGGTGACCGTCCCTGCGGTCGTCATGCTGCGGCCGGTGCGATCCTCCTGGAGGCCGAACTGCTACAACGCCCCCGCGCTGAGCGTCGGGAAGAAGGCGTCCCGCGCCCGCTCGAGCTGGCCCGCGGCCTGCTCCACCCGCAGCGGTGCCTTCTTCGCGCGCTCGTTGTTCGCGAGGGCGAGCTGCACCGCGTCCTCCATGCGCAGGGGTGCGGCCTCTTGGGCCGCCGCGCGCCTCGGCGAGAGCGCCAGCGACGCGAGCGTGAGGCCCAACACCACGGGGACGACGAGCCAGCCGCGACGTCTCATCGGCGGTCGACGCTATCGCCGAGCGTCGGGGACCACAAGGAGGGTACGGGCAGTGTGGCCAAAGGTACGCATCGAGACGCGCGCTCGAGCCCTCGGCGTTTCGTGTAGAGTGCATACATGGCGAAGCCCTGGATCATCGGCGTGGCGTCGTTCGTCGGCGGCGGTGTGATCGCGAGCGGGGCGTGGACGGCGTTCCCCCCGCGGGCGGCGACGCCCGCCGCGGCGCGGACCGACGACGCCGGCGCCCCCTCGAAGGCCGACGGCGACGACGACCTCCGCAAGGCGAACCAGAACCTCACCGACTCGCTCCACGCGTGCGATCGCCAGCTCGCCGACCTGCGCGAGCGCTCGCACGCGGCGCCCGCGGCGAGCACCGCCGAGGTCGCCCCCGAGCGCGAGCGCGACGGCGGGCGCGGCGGCCGGCGGAGGGAGCGCGGCGAGACGACGCGCGAGGACTGGGAGCGCATGGCCCAGCTCGGCGTGGTGCGCGTCCGCATCCCGTGCATCCGCGACACGCCCTGGAAGCCGAACGAGCGCACCGTGAACCGGCTGGGGCTCGCGCCCGACGACACCAAGGCGCTCGAGGAGGCCTACGCCGCCTCCAACAAGCGGGTCCTCGAGCAGATCAAGCCGCTGTGCGCGAAGGCCCTCGGCGGGGCCGACGTCGCCGACAAGGTCGGCCCGTCGGCCTGCATCGACGCGATCCAGAACGCGGCGAAGAGGGGCGACCCGAAGGCGGCGAAGGAGTCGCTCACGCACGCGGCCGAGGTCCAGGCCGGCAAGCGTCAGCCCGGGGCGGACGCCGCGCCGCTCGAGCAGCTCGCGAACGTCCTCGCCGCCGAGACCCGCGCCTTCGAGGGCGATCTCGCCAAGAAGCTCGGCCCCGAGGACGCGAAGCGCCTCGCGAACGATCCGTCGCTGTGCACCGACCGGAGGGTCCTGCGCACGACCGACGAGATGCCCGACCTGCGCGGCGAGCGCGCGCCCTGACGCCCGCTCAACGGTCGCAGAGGCGCATCGCGACGTTGTCGACGTAGGCCTCGTACGTCCCGCCCGGGCTCTTGTCGGCGAACGGGACTCCGCATTTTATCGCGAAGATCTGCGGCGACTTGTCGGCCGGCGGCACCGTGATCGATCGCCGTATCTCGTCGACCTGCGCCGTGCCGTTGCCGGTGGCGAGCTCCATCCGCAAGAGGACGTGGTGCCACGCCGGAGCGCCCACCACCATGATGTCCGCGTCGTCGGGCTGGTTCGGGAGGACCACGGAGTTCTCGGCGCTCGATCCCCCGAGCTGCAGCTTGGTGTCGTCGATCTCGAGGTGGATACGCGTCGTCACCCCCGCCGCCGACGCCGACCTCCGCGCGATGAGCTCGCACCCGACCTCCACGTAGGTGCCGGTCGCCGGCGTGCGGCCGAAGAAGGCGTCGAGCTCGACCTCGGCGACCTTGGCGTCTCCCACGTCCATCCGCCGCGCGCCGTTGGAGGATTGTCCGGCGCCGGTCGCGGGCACGGTCACCGCCGCGTACAGCGCGTTCGAGCTCTTGGGGGAGGTCGTGATCTTGAGGATCGACGGCGACGGGGCCTCGGTGGAGTCGAACCAGGTGATGGCGCTCGTCTGCTCGAAGTCGGTCCGCTCCTCGCGGCACGTACGGGCCGGGGCGTCGATACCCGCGTCGCTTCCGCCGCCGCTCGACGAGCTCGACCCGCCGCTGCTGGAGGACGAGGCCGCGCCCGCGTCGACCGTCTCCGTGTCGAACGCTCCACACGACGCCTCGGTGAGGGTCGCGAAGGCGACGAGAGCCCCGAGCCCGAGCGCGCAACCGAGACGGACGAGGCGACCTCCCACGATCGCAGTGTAGGCCACCGGACCGCGAGCCGTGAACTGCATTTCCGAGGGCAGCTCCCTCGAGCGCTTGGCTACGTCAGCGAGCGCGATCCCCGCCCGTCTCACGAGCACGAGCACGCGAGCACGAGCGTTCGAGGATCTCGCGCCCTGAGTTGGCCGAGCGATTGCGGCCGGCGCGAGCCCTCAGCGCCGGCCGAAGAGCTGGCCGAGTCCGAAGTAGACGAGCGCGTTCCCGAGCTTCATCCGCACGTCGTAGATACCGCCCGGACTGTGGCCGCGGCGGATGTACGTGAACGCGAACGTGATCCGCTCTTCGCCGTCCGCGAGCGGCGTGACGCGGTGGTACGCCCTCGTCCCGCAGAAGAAGGCGAACGTCCCAGGCACGGTGTGGACCGACCGCCGGAGCGGCTCCCGCGTCGGATCGTCCCGGTGGGTCTCGATCTCGAGCCGGCTCGAGCCGTCGTCGACGACGCCGATCACGGTGGAGAACGAGTCGCCGGGCGCGCACCCGCACTCGTCGTAGTGCCAGTCCATGTAGTCGCCGGCCTCGGTGTACGCGTACATCGCCGACGCGTGGATCTCCCCGGGCGCGCGGTGCTCGAGCGAGACCCCGGTGACGCGCTCGAACATCGCCAAGAGCGCCGGCGATCGGTGGAGCGCGTGCATCGCCGGGGCGTGCTCCACGATCGCGGGGTGCGCGACCGCCGCCGCCTTGCGCAAGAACGGCACGTGCTTGCGCACGAGGTGCGGCTGGAGCACGCGGGCCTCCGCGGCCATCTCGTCGACGAGCGCGCGAGGCAGGAGACGCGGGAGGACCACCGCGCCGCCGTCGCGCTCGTACGCCTCCGCGAGCTCGCGTTCGTCGAGCGACGCGACCCAGTCGTCGATGACGCGCGCGCGCGCGCCGGCGGCGGTCGGGACTGCGGGCGCCACGTCGAGCGTCATGCCGCCATTGTCCCACGAGGGGCGTGGACGCGCCCTCATGGAACGTTCATCCTTGTCGGGGGAGACCGACCATGCCCGACATCGACACCATGGCGTGGTACGCGCTGGGGATCCCCGCGTACGTCGTGTACGTGGCGGTGGAGATCCTCCTCGCGCGACGGCGTGGCCTCGCCCTCTTCGGCTTCGCCGAGACGATCTCCAACCTGAGCGCCGGCCTCGGCACGCTCGTCGTCGGTTTGTTCGTCGGCCCGTGGGTGCTCGCGGCCTGGGATTTCACTTACGAACACGTGGCTCCCGTGCGCTGGCCCGCGCACGGCGGGTGGAAGATCCCCGCCGCCGTCGTGCTCGCGGACTTCTGCTACTACGTGTACCACCGCGCCGGGCATCGCTTCGCGGCGTTCTGGGCGATCCACGGCATCCACCACCAGCACGAGCACCTGAACTCCTCGGTCGGCTTCCGCCTCGAGTGGCTCGCCGACCCCTACGCCGCGCTCTTCTTCGGGCTCATGCCGCTCGCCGGCGTCGACTCGAAGACGGGCTTCGCGGCGCTCGCCGTCCTGTCGGTGTACGCCCTCACCGCGCACTCGCCGGTGTACCGCATCCCGACGCTGGGCCTCTTCGTCACCCCCGTCATCCACGGCTCGCACCACTCCCGCGACGCGCGCTTCGCCGACAAGAACTACGGGGCGATGCTCGCGATCTGGGACCGGCTCTTCGGCACCTGGCTCGAGCTGCCGCGCGGCGAGCCGCTCCGCGCCGACATGCCGTCGATCTCGAGGACCCACGACGGCGTGTCGACGCAGTGGGGTCTCGTGCGCGAGCTCGCGCGCGACGTAGGCGCCGTGAACGGGCTCCGCGCGAAGCTCGTCACGCTCGTTTCGCGCCCCGCGATCCACGGCCCCCCGGCGCCGCTCCGCAGCGACGGCGACATCCCCCGCGGCACGCGCGCGTACGTCTTCGTGCAGTTCGTCGCGCTCGCCGCGCTCGGCGGCTGGCTGCTCTGGTTCCGCGACGAGCGGCCGCTCGCGGTGCGCGTCGCGTGCGCGGCCGTGCTCGTCGCCGGCCTCTTCTCGATCGGAGGCCTCCTGGACGGCAGGCCCACCGCGGCGCGTGACGAGCGCGCGCGCCTCGCCGCGACCGCGCTGCTCGGGGCGGGCCTCGCGACGCACGCCCCGATCGTCGGCGGCCTCGTCGTCGCAGGCGCAGTCGCCAGCCTCGTCGCCGGGCGGGGCGCGCTCGACCTCCGCGCCCGGGAGACGGCCACGTGAGCGGCGGCCTCGGCGCGTGGATCCCGTGGCCGGTGCTCGTGACCGGCAGCGTGGTCGCCGTCGTCGCCGCGACCGAGCGCGGCGTGCCCGCCGTAGCCGCCCTCGTCGGTCTGCAGCTCGCGATGGTGGTGGTCGTCACCGCGCTCGAGCGGGTGGCGCCGGAGCACGTGTCGTGGAACCGGCCGCGCGCCGATCTCGGCACCGACGCCCTCCACCTCGTCGTCTCGGGGCTCGCCGTGTCCGGCGCCCTGCGGGCGCTGATCTTCGGAGTCACCCCGTCGATCGGCCTCTGGCCCGCCCGCTGGCCCTTCGCCGCCCAGCTCGCGCTCGCCCTCGTCCTCGCCGACCTCGGGAGCTACCTCACCCACGTCGCGTGCCACCGCGTGCGCTGGCTGTGGCCGTTCCACGCCCCGCACCACTCGGCGCTCCGGCTCTACTGGCTGAACTCGACGCGCATGCACCCCGTCGACATGGCCACCACGATCCTCTCGTCGCTCCTGCCGCTCGCCGTCCTCGGGGCGCCGCCGAACGTCCTCGCGGCCTTCGACGCGTTCGCGATCAGCCACCTCATGTTGCAGCACTCCAACGTGCGCCTCCGGATGGGCCCGCTGAGCCACGTCGTCGCGAGCGCCGAGTTCCACCGCTGGCACCACTCGTCGGTCCGGGCCGAGGGCGAGGCCAACTACGCGAGCTTCTTCTCGCTCTGGGACCACCTGTTCCGCACGTTCCGCATGGATCGCGATCGCGAGCCGCCCGAGCACGTCGGGCTCTACGACGGCGAGGTGATGCCCGACGGCTGGGTGGCGCACCTCCTCTGGCCGCTCCGCCAGCTCGCGGCGCCGCGCACCGGTCAGCGCGCGCCGGGCAGCGACGCCGAGAACCGCGGGAGCGACGTCAACCCCGAGCGGTGAGCGAAGATGTAGGCGGGATCGAGGCCCCAGTGCCCGCCGTTCGGAACCGTGTAATATGCACGCACACGGAGGAGCACCGTACGCTCCGCGCCCGGCGCCGGCGGCGGCAACGGGAACGTGAGCGCCACCTCCGTCCCCGGATCGACGACCACCCGCCGGCGGTCGTCGGCGGCGGCGAGCTCCGGCGCGGCGGCGCCGCGGCTCGTCGTCACCTCGGCGGCCGCGACCTCCGAAGCGGGCGCCGCCTCGACCGCCGCGAGCAGCACGCGGTCGACCTCCCAGAAGCGCGGCGTCGCCGCCAGCGAGACGCGCACGCGCCCTGCGCCGCCGACGTCGACGGGCACGGCGACCGTCCGCATCGCCGCCGAGCCGAGCGGCGCGAGCGAGCTCGCCTTCGCCCCTCCTCCCTCCCCCGTCACCGTCACCGTGAGAGGCACGCGGAGCCGGCCGATCTCGTCGTCCCACACCTCGCGACGGCAACGCTCCGTGCAGTCCTCTGTGGTGACGCGCGACATGAGGAGCGTCATCCCCTGCCCCATGCGCGCGACGTAGCGCGCGAACGCCTCCTCCGCGAAGGGCGTGGTGCGCGCGGTGACGAGGACGGCGAGCCGCTCCCCCGGCGGGCGCTCGAAGTCGAGATCGAGCGTCTCGACGGGCTCGCCGTCCGCGCCGCGGATCGACGTCGGCGGGGGCGCGCGCCCGTCGATCGCCCCGACGTGCGCGGCGACGTCGCCGCCGTCGGACGCCCTCGCGCGCCCCGCCGTCGAGGTCCGGGTGACCGCGACCAGCGCGCCCCCCTCCCCGGGGACGATCTCTCGACCCGGCTCGTGATCGACGACGAGCGCGGCCGCGCGGTCGAGGTGGACGGTGGCGTCGGCGTCGGCGACGACGCGCACGGTGAGCGAGCTCGACGCCGGCGCGGCGACGCGCACCACGTCGGTGCGCTCCGACCACGGGAAGAGCGACCCAGCGACGACGGACACACCGGCGCTCGCCTCGCCCGACCCGACCCGGACGACGGGGCTCGCGCCGCGCGCGATCGGCCGCACCGGCCACGACAACACGACCACCCACGCGACCACGGTCGCGAGGGCCGTCGTGCCGAGCGCCCGAGCCAGCCTCGACGTCGCGGGGGCCCCGGCGCTCCGACGCGCGAGGGCGATCGCGAGCGCGCCCGCGAGGCCGACCACGGGGAAGAGCGCGCCGAGCACGAGCGACGCGGCGCCGACCCCGCAGGCGAGGGCCGGCCTTCGGAGCGAGGGCCGAGGTGCCACCAGCTCCGAGGTTAGCGCGCGACGCGCGGCCCCGCTTCGGCATACGATGGCCTGCGGAGGTCGTCCGATGCTCGTTCTCTGCGCCGCTTGCCGCCGTCACGTCCGCGCCCACGAGGAGGTGTGCCCCTTCTGTCGCGCGGCGCGCGAGCCGAGCCACGCGCCCGAGCGATCGTTCGTCGTGACCACCCGCGCCGCCTTCCTCGCCGGCGGGATCGCCCTCGCGTCGGCGGCCGCGGGCTGCAACACCGGCGCCGGGCCGGGGTCGAGCGGCACGAGCGGCACGAGCGGCATCGCGCAGCCCTACGGCGCACCGCCGAACCCCCAACCCCTCGACGCCGGCAAACCGACGCCGCCGCCGTCGACGACGATCACCGCGGCTGCTCCCGCCTACGGCGCGCCTCCCCCGCAGACCAAGTAGGGTGGCGCGCCGGCCGTCTGGCCCACGGACGCCCGTGAAGCGGCCCACGGACGCCCGTGAAGCGGCCCACGGACGCCCGCGAAGCGGCCCACGGACGCCCGCGAAGCGGCCCACGGACGCCCGTGAATTCCGGCGCGCGCGAGGGTAGGCTGCGCGTCATGTCCATCCAACGCGACCTGTCGGACCATGACGCGCTCGGCCTCGCTGCCCTCGTTCGTGCCAAGGAAGTGTCGGCTTCCGAGCTCGTCGACGCGTGCATCGAGCGCGTGGAGCGGCTGAACCCCCGCCTCAACGCCGTCGTCACGCCGATGTTCGACGCGGCGCGCGCGGCGGCCAAGGGGCCGCTCCCCGAGGGGCCGTTCCAGGGCGTGCCGTTCTTCGTGAAGGACCTCGTCCAGCCGGTCGCGGGCGCGCGGTACACGCGAGGCAGCCGCTTCTGGGCGAGCGACGTCGCGGATCACGACTCGACCCTCGTGAAGCGCTTCCGCGCCGCGGGCCTCGTGATCGTCGGCAAGACCAACACGCCCGAGCTCGGCCTGACGCCTTTCACCGAGCCCGCGCTCCACGGCCCGTGCAACAACCCGTGGAACGTCGCCCACAACACCGGCGGCTCGAGCGGCGGCGCCGGCGCGGTGGTCGGCTCGCGCATCGCGCCCATGGCCCACGGCGGCGACGGCGGAGGCTCGATCCGCATCCCCGCGTCGTGCTGCGGGGTCTTCGGCCTCAAGCCCACCCGAGGTCGCACTCCCGTCGGCCCCGACAGCGGCGAGGGGTGGGAGGGGCTCGCGCTCGATCACGCCCTCACCCTCAGCGTGCGGGACAGCGCGGCCCTCCTCGACGCCATCTCCGGAGCGGAGCTCGGCGCCCCCTACGCGGCGCCGGCTCCCGCGCGACGCTTCCGCGAGGACGCCGAGGCTCCCCCGACGAAGCTCCGCATCGGGGTCTGCCGCGATCCCCACCTCCCGTCCACGCCCCACCCCGACGTCCTCGCCGCGCTCGACGACGCCGCCAAGCTCTGCGCGTCGCTCGGTCACGAGGTCGACTCCGTCCGCCTCCCCATCGTCCCCGACGACTTCGCGGTCGACTTCACCACCCTCGTCGCGGCGTGCACCGCCGCCGATCTCGCCGACGCCGCGACCACCCGCGGGCGCGCGCCGCGCGGCGACGAGTTCGAGGTCGGCACGCGGGTGGTCGCCCTCCTCGGCACGACGTTCAGCGCTCCGCGCCTGGAGCTCGCGCGGCGGCGCCTCCAGGCGATGTCGCGCCGCGTGGCCGAGGTGCAGGAGCGGTGGGACGTCATCTTGACCCCCACCCTCGGGGCGCCCCCGCCCCGCCACGGCGAGCTCGTCCCCCGAGGCGCGGAGGCGCGCATGCAAGAGATCATCGCGCGCGGGCGGCTCACCCCGGTGCTCCGCATCGAGCCCCTCGTCCGCGCGATCGCGAAGAAGACCTTCGCGTTCATCCCCTACACGCCGCTCGCGAACGCCGCCGGCCTCCCGTCGATGAGCGTGCCCCTCTTCTGGAACGCGGCCGGCCTCCCGATCGGGGTGATGTTCACCGGGCGCTTCGGCGACGAGGGCACGCTCTTCCGCCTCGCCGCCGAGCTCGAACGCGCGCGTCCCTGGCGCGCCAAGAAGCCCCCGGTCTGCGCGTAGACCGCTCTACCAACGGCATCGGCGAGTCGGTAGACTCGCCTCATGCGCCCCTCGCCCACGTCGCGGAAGTCCGCCGCCCGGCGCTCGGCGACCGCGTTCGGAGCGCCGCTCCTCTCGGCCGCGCGCCCCGTCGTCCGCGCGCCGGCGCGCGCCACGAACCGGCCGGTCGAGATCACCGTCCTACGCTGAGGTCCCCATGGAAGCCCGCGTCGCCAAGTGCCTCCTTTTGTCGAAGATCCTCGTCGCCGACGGCATGGTGACCGAAAACGAGCGCCACTTCCTCGACCGCGCGATGCGCGACAGCGGCTTGTCGGAGGACGAGCGCCGGCGCGTCATCGATCTCGAGGGGTGGGACGAGGCCGAAGCCGCGCTCTCGGGCACGCCCGTCGAGGAGCGCGAGCAGCTCGTCGCCTGGCTCCTGTCGGCGGCGTCGGCGGACGGCCGCCTCTCGCCCCTCGAGGCGGCGGAGCTCAAGCGCATCACCGCCGCCCTCGGGATTTGACCCGACCGGGCTACTCGTCGTCGCCGTCGATGGACTCGGCGAGCGCGAGGAGGCTGTCACCGGCGTCGTAGCGGAAGCGGATGCGCACGACGTCGCCGGCGCTCACCTGGAGCGGCGTCGCGAGGGGCACGACGAGGTCGTGCATGTCCCAATCGATCGAGCGCTGCTCCTCCTCGAGGATCGCGAGGAGGTTCTTGGTGATGAACCGGAGGGCGTTGAGGGTGCCGGTCGTCTCGATGGTCGCGGAGTGGTCCACCGCGAAATGGGTGGGGTACTCCTGCGAATACTCGAACACCGCGTAGAGCGCGGGGACCGCGAGCTTCTGCACGCGGCCGTTGCCCGAGCCGTCGACGAACATCGGGACCGAGGCCTCGTAGCCGTGGAAGTCGAAGTCGGTCATCACTGGCTGCACCGCGAGCACGCACGCCTCGGGGATGAAGCGCGGCAGCGGGCCCCCGAACTTGGCGAGGTAGCGCTCCTTGAACGACGCGATCACCGCGAGCTGCTTCTCGCGCACGAGCGCGGTGTGGAGCATCTCGCAGATGACGACGTCGACGGGCTCCGGCGGGAGGAAGTCCATCGCGTCCTCGTTCACCACCTCGACGCGATCGCCGACCCCGTTCTTGGCGAGGAAGCGCCGGGCGGCCTTCGCGACGTGGGGGATGCGCTCGACCGCCCACACCTTCGCCGCGCCAGCGCGCGCCGCGAAGAACGACATGACGCCGGTGCCGGCGCCGAGCTCCACGACCTTCATTCCGGGCTTGACCAGCTCCCCGATGGCCTCCTCGAAGCCGCCGATGCGGGGCTCCTGGGTGAGCATCTGGTAGTGATAGTGGATCGGGATGAACTGACCGAGCATCGAGTCGTCGTCGGTCTTGTCGGCCGACGCGACGTAGAGGTGCGGGCGCGGCCGCGAGGGCGGCGCGGTCAGCTCGAGGCTCGTGTCGTCCGTACGCTCGGCGAGGTTTCCGTCACGATGGGTGGCCATGGTCGTCTCCTGGCTCCACCAAGAGCACGGCGCGTGCCGTGCGCATCCCGCCTCGTTTCGCGCATTTACGAGCGCGTTCCCGAACGAGGACGTCAAGTCGCCAACGACCCGCCACAGTCGTGACGGTCACCCGTCACACGAACGGGCGGGCGCCGCCGCCCGAGAGCGCGACGGGGAGCCTCGCCGCGATCGCGGCGGCGCCGCGCCTTCAGGCGCTCGGCAGCAGGCTCTTCATGTCGTCGTCGAGCGTCCGGCGGATGTGCTCGATGGTGCGACCGCGGAGGCGCTCCTTCGTCGCGGCGTACGCGTTCTTGGCGAGGCCGGACAGGCGCGCCGCCTCCTCCATCGCTCGCGCGAGCACCCGCTCGGCCGGGACGACCTCGTCGAGATAGCCCGCGCGGACCGCGTCCTCCGGCCCGTAGATGCGAGACGCGAGCGTGGCGTGGGCGAGCTCGCTCGGCGCGAGGCGGTCGCGAGCGAGCTCCATCGCGAGCACCGGCACCGGCAACCCGATCGACACCTCGTTCAGCCCGAGCCGGTACGGCCCGGCCGCGCCCACTCGCACGTCGCCGGTGAGGAGCACCAGCGCCCCGCCGGCGAGCGCGTGCCCGGTGCAGGCCGCCACCAGCGGGAGCTTCGCGCCGTACAGGCGCATCAACATGTCGGCGCCGCGGCGGAGCAGCGCCTGCGCGGCTTGGGGGCTCGACATCATGATCTTGAGGTCGAAGCCCGCGCAGAACCGCTCGGGACGCCCGACCAGCACCGCGACGGCCGCTTCGTTCTCCGCCCGCGTGATGGCGTCGACGAGCGCGTCGATCATCGCCTCCGACAGCGCGTTGGCCTTGCCGTCGTCCATGCGGAGCACGGCGGTGGTTCCTTCGAGGGTGTACGTGAGCGGGCTCGACATGCGCGTCATCCTACATCGGTTTCCACGACGGCGGCGGTCGCGCGCGCCGAAAACGCGCGTGAGCGGCCGTCAGGGAGCATGGCGCGCATACGACGCGCGCAGCGACGGCGCGAGCGGGTTGTCCCAACCGTCGACCTGAGCGACGAGGCGCCTCGGATCGAGGGCGACGCGGCGCAGGTCGACGCTCACGTCCTCCCCCCGCAGCTGCACGATCGCGTACTCGGCGAAGGGCAAGATGTTCGGCGGTCCGCCGGCTGCGTGCTCGCGGAACGGCATCCCGAGGGAGCCCGTGTTCACGACCAGCGCGCCGCGGTGTTGCCGGACCATCTGCAGGTGCGTGTGGCCCCCGACGTACACGCGCGCGGCGTGCCCCTCGAGCATCTCGTCGACGCGCTCGGCCGGCGTGGTGACGAGGAGGTCCTCGGTGTTCGATCGGGGGGTGCCGTGGAAGAGGAGCACGCCGTCGAGCGAGATCGTCCTCTCGAAGCGCGCGACGCGCGCGAGATCCGCGGTCGAGAGCGCCTCGCGCGTCGCCTCCACCGACGCGACCAGGACGGGCGAATCGCTGTACGCGCGGACGAGCGCGGGATCGACCATGAACTCGTCGTGGTTGCCCATGACGGTGGGGCACCGGAGGTCTGCGAGGCGCGCCAGGACCTCGCGGGGCCGGGGACCGAGCGTCGCGACGTCCCCGAGGCACACGAGCGCGTCGTAGCCGGCGCGCGCCGCGTCGGCGAGCACCGCCTCGAGGGCGAGCTCGTTGCCGTGAAGATCGGAGACGAGCGCGAGGCGGGGACCAGGCCCGGATGCCGTGACGCGCTGCACGTCCCGAGGATACGTCGCGTCGAACGACCGCGGGAGGGGGAACCGCGCCGGAATCGTCGGCGGCGCCGCTCTTGGGCGGCGAATTCGCGGAGCGCTTCATGTAGACTCGCCCTGCCTTCGGGGGGAGGCAGGACGGTGCGGACATGCGACTAGGCGTGCCGAAGGAGAGCCGACCGCGAGAGCGTCGCGTGGCGGCGACTCCCGAGTCGGTGAAGAAGCTCGCGGAGCTGGGATTTACGGTCGAAGTCGAGCGCGACGCGGGCGCTGCGTCGGGCTACTCCGACGACGCCTACGTCACCGCAGGGGCCAAGCTCGTCGACCGCGCCGAGGCGTTCGGCGCCGACGTCGTCATCAAGGTGCGGCCGCCGACGCACGACGAAGCGGGGCTCCTCGCCGAGGACGCGATGCTCATCTCGCTCCTGCAGCCCGAGCGCGACGAAGAATTGCCGGCAAAGATCGCGGCGCGCAAAGCTAGCGCCATCGCGCTCGAGCGCATCCCGCGCGTCACCCGCGCGCAGAAGATGGACGTCTTGTCCTCGATGGCGAACCTCGCCGGCTATCGCGCCGTCGTCGAGGCCGCGCAGCACTACCAGGGGCTCTTCGGGGCGCAGGTCACCGCCGCGGGCACGGCGCCACCGGCGCGCGTGCTCGTGATCGGCGCCGGTGTCGCCGGGCTCGCGGCGGCGGCTGCCGCGAAGGCGCTCGGCGCCGAGGTGCGGGCGTTCGACACGCGCGCCGCGACCAAAGAGCAAGTCGAGAGCCTCGGCGCCGCCTTCCTCACCGTCGACGTCAAGGAGGACGGTGAGGGCGGCGGCGGCTACGCGAAGGAGATGAGCAAGGCGTTCATCGACGCCGAGATGGCCCTCTTCGCCGCCCAAGCCGCCGAGGTCGACGTCATCGTGACGACGGCGCTCGTGCCCGGCAAGAAGGCGCCGATCCTCTTGCCCGAGGACATCGTGCGCAAGCTCAAGCCCGGCTCGGTCGTCGTCGACCTCGCGGCCGAGCAAGGCGGCAACTGCGCCCTCACCGTGCCCGACGAGATCGTCAAAGACGGAGGCATCACGATCGTCGGGCTCACCGACCTCGCGAGCCGCATGGGCCAGTCGGCGAGCCGCCTGTTCGCCAACAACGTCGTGCACCTCATGAAGGAGCTCGTCGACGGCAAGGCGCTGCGGATCGACCTCGAAGACGACGTGATCCGACCGGCCCTCGTCGTCCACCGCGGCGAGGTCCTCCCGAGGCCTGCGCCGAAGGCGGCCCCGCCTCCGCCACCTCCGCCGTCGAACCGCCCGCGCTCCGCCCCGGCCCCCGAGGCCAAGCCGGCGCAGAAGGACATCAAGTCACCGACGCGACGCGCGTGGGGGACGACCCTGGGCGGCATGGTCCTCATCGTGGGGCTCTTCGTCGCCGGGCGCTTCGCACCGTCGGACTTCCTCCAGCACTCGACCGTCTTCATCCTCGCGTGCTTCGTCGGGTGGCAGGTCATCTGGAGCGTGAGCGCGTCGCTGCACACCCCGCTCATGAGCGTCACCAACGCCATCAGCGGCATCATCATCATCGGCGGCATGCTCCAGATCTCGTCGAGCTTCGACGCCGCGTCGGTTCTCGGCGCCTTGGCCGCCCTCTTCGCCGCGATCAACATCGCCGGGGGGTTCCTCGTCACCGAGCGCATGCTCCGGATGTTCCGACGGGAGGTGAAGTGATGAGCACCGGCTTCATCACCGTCGCCTACCTCGTCGCCGGCGTCCTCTTCATCCGAAGCCTCGGCGGGCTCTCGAAGCAAGAGACGGCGCGCCGCGGCAACATCTCGGGCATCGTGGGCATGGCGATCGCGGTCGCGATCACCGCGGCCGCCTGGGCGTCGCACCCCAGCAAGAACCCGACCTCCAGCCTCGTCGCGGTGGGGCTCCTCGGCGCGGCCCTCGTCGTCGGCGGGAGCATCGGCGGCGTCCTCGCCCGCCGCGTCGAGATGACCGGCATGCCCGAGCTCGTCGCCGTGCTCCACAGCTTCGTCGGCCTCGCCGCGGTCCTCGTCGGCTTCGCGTCCTACCTCTCTCCCGGCGCCGAGACGGCCCACTCCGGCGCCGAACGAGCGGTCCACCTCGTCGAGATCGGCATCGGCATCGCCGTCGGTGCGTTGACCTTCACGGGCTCGGTCATCGCGTTCCTCAAGCTGCGCGGCTCGGTGAGCGGCAAACCGCTGCTCCTCCCGGGTCGTCATGCGCTGAACGCGTTGGCCGCCGCGAGCACCATCGGCCTCACCGTGCCCGTGGTCCTGGCCCACGGCACGGGCGGCCTCCCCTACCTCATCGGGATCGCGGTCATCGCCGGCCTCCTCGGCATCCATCTCGTGATGGCGATCGGCGGCGCCGACATGCCCGTCGTGGTGTCGCTCCTCAACAGCTACTCGGGGTGGGCCGCCGCCGCCGCGGGCTTCGTCCTCGCGAACGATCTCCTGATCGTCACCGGCGCGCTCGTCGGATCGAGCGGAGCGATCCTCTCGATCATCATGTGCCGCGCGATGAACCGATCCATCGCCAACGTCATCTTCGGAGGCTTCGGGACGGCCGACTCCAAGCATGCCGGAGACGCTCACGCGGCAGCGCCGGGCGAGGTCCGCGAGATGAAGCACCCGGAGGTCGCGACGACGCTACGCGACGCCAAGAGCGTCGTCATCGTTCCTGGCTACGGCATGGCGGTGGCGCGCGCGCAGGGCGCCGTGCAGGAGCTCACACGCGTCTTGCGGGAGCGCGGGACCACGGTGCGCTTCGCGATCCACCCCGTCGCCGGGCGCCTCCCCGGGCACATGAACGTCCTCCTCGCCGAGGCGGGTGTCCCGTACGACATCGTGCTCGAGATGGAGGAGATCAACCACGACTTCACCAAGACGGACGCCGTCCTCGTCATCGGTGCCAACGACATCGTCAACCCGGGCGCCCTGGACGATCCGCAAAGCCCGATCTACGGCATGCCCGTCCTCGAGGTCTGGAAGTCGAAGGTCGTCGTCGTGCTGAAGCGCGGCATGGCGGCGGGCTATGCTGGCGTCGAGAACCCGCTCTTCTACCTCGAGAACACACGCATGCTCTTCGGCGACGCCAAGAAGAGCATGGACGCTCTGGTCACCGCCGTCCGCGACTGAACGCCGGCCGTCCGCGACCGAATCGCCAGCGCCCGCGACCGAATCGCCGGCCGCACGCGACCGAATCGCCAGCCGCAGGGGAAGCCCTGGCCCGGGCCACCCCAAAACTGGCCCGGCCACCCCCTCCCCCCACGCCCGCCGATACCCCCCTACGAAAAATGGGCAGCTTGCTGCCTAATTTTGAGAGGGGGGTGGGCGGCGGGGGGCTGGCATGAGGCGTGCTGAGCGCGGGTGTATGAACCGCGTCAGCTTTGCCGCCAAGCGCATCCACCTCGACCTGATGCTCTTCAATCACAGCGCCCTCGCGCCGGTGGGCATCACACCCGCGCGCCTCGACATGCTGCAGGCGATCCGAGCGCGGTTCGATGGATGCCAGACCCAAGGCCAGCTCGCCGCGCTCCTCGGTGTGACACGCCAGACAGTCGCGCGGATGAGCCGCTCCTTGGAGGAGCTCGGGCTCGTGGTCTGCGAGAGGACCCCTCCGGACCTCCGCCGCGTCTACATCATGCTCACCGATGCCGGCAGGGCGCTGCTGGCGCGCGTCCACCGCATCTACATCCGGTCGGGCCTTGCTGGACAGGCCGCCGTGTTCGCGCTTCGCGACGCCGCGAAGCAACCCGAGAAGGCGACCCTCCTCTGCGAGATGGCTCGACAGGTCCGCGAGTCCTTGTCGAAGTGGGCTCCGTTCCTCCCGGAGGCCGCCGATCTGCATTCGTGGGACGAAGGCGCATCCCTCGAGGGAGCCGACCGGAAGGTCTTCCGCAACGTGACGCGGTGGCTCTACGACCGTTTCTGGGCGCTGCCCTTCGACTACGTCCTCTCCAACAGTCCACCGTTCGACGACCTGTTCGCCGCGCCCACCCCGGGTTGATGCAGCGGCAAGTCCCGGAGCGACGTGGCGAGACCGATCGCACACGGACGGCGATTTCACGGCCTCCAAAATAGGCAGCATGCTGCCCAAATTTCGGGAGGGCGATCCGCCCCGAACGCGACGTCCTTGGAGGGAGGGGGAACCGAGCAGCGGCGGCGGACGCTACGTGTGCCGCGCCACAACTACCGAGGCGACGCGTTGGAGACGCTCGCGGTGAAGCGGGTCTGCTCCAGCGCCACGTCCTCGATGCGGGGGCACGATGCGCTCCGCCGCCTCCAGAGGCCGCGGTCCGGCGGTGGCCAGAGGCCGCGGTCCGGCGGTGGCGAGGGCCGCAACGGCAGGCGGCCGCACGCCGAACGACGCCCGTGGGCGGATGTGGGACAATCGACCGCACGCCAGGTTTCGTGACGCCCGCGGCGGCGAGGGTATAATGTTACGTCGTCACGACACACCGAGGTGCGCTGTTCGAAAGCGGACACCTCCCCGAAAGGAGTGCGCCATGGGCGCTCTGCGTTTCGCCGCCCCCATCGTGGGCGTTGGCTTGGTCTCTCTCATCGTCGGCGGCGGGGGCTGTGGCGGGAGCGACCCCGAGTCCGGCTTCGGCGACTTCGACTCGGGGGCGAGCGGTTCGAGCGGAGCGTCGAGCGGCGATCTCAGCTCCTCGGGCTTCTCGTCGAGCGGCGCTGCCGACGCGGAGCGGCCGTGCGTCGGTCTCGAGTGCGACCGCGTGAATTGCGGATCGCAGCCTCCGACCAGCGTGAGCGGCGTCGTCTACGACCCCGCCGGCAAGACGCCCCTCTACAACGTCATCGTCTACATCCCGAACGACAAGACCGCGCCGCTCGACCCCATCAAGACAGGCGCGAGCTGCGATCAGTGCGGGGCGACCATCAAGAACGCGGTGTCGACCGCGCTCACCAACACCAAGGGCGAGTTCACCCTCACCAACGTGCCGGTGGGCCAGGACATCCCGCTCGTCGTCCAGGTCGGCAAGTGGCGCCGCAAGATCGTGATCCCGAAGATCGCCCAGTGCACGGACACCAAGGTGACCGACACCACCAAGCCCGCCGATCAGCGCGAGCCGCGGCTCCCGCGCAACAAGACCGAGGGCGACATCCCGCAGATGGCGGTCGTCACCGGCGGATGCGATCCGATGGCGTGCCTCTTCCGGCGCATCGGCCTCGACGCCTCCGAGTTCACCGCGCCGACCGGCACGGGCCGCATGCATGTCTACAAGGGCGTCGGCGGCGGCGACGTGACCGGCGGCGGCGCCAAGGCGCCCCAGAACGACCTGTGGAACAGCGCCGCCAACCTCGCCAAATACGACATCGTGCTCCTCTCGTGCGAGTGCGGCGAGGAGAACGGCACCAAGAGCGCCGCGCAGAAAGACCTGATGCGCGACTTCTTGAACGCGGGCGGGCGCGTCTTCGCGACGCACTACCACTACACCTGGTTCAGCAACGGCCCCGCCGACGTGAAGAGCATCGCGAACTGGGCGCCCGACACCATCGGCGATCCGACCTCGGGCCAAGTCACGCTCGACACGTCCTTCCCCAAGGGCAAGGCGCTGTCCGAGTGGCTGGCGTACACCGCGCCGGGCTCCGTCGTCTCCGACCGCGTGAACTTCACCGAGCTCCGCACCGACCTCACCACCGTGAACGCCTCGGCGACGCGCTGGGTTCACGGGCCGCCGGGCGAGAAGGTGAAGTACCTCACCTTCAACGCGCCGGTCGGCAAGAAGCCGGAGGAGCAGTGCGGGCGCGGCGTCTTCAGCGACATCCACGTCTCGGGAACGCGCGGCGACGCGACCACGGTGCCGAGCACCTGCCAGGTCAACGACAACACGCCGCAGGAGAAGGCGCTCGAGTTCCTCTTCTTCGACCTCTCGTCGTGCGTGCAGGACGACAAGCAGCCTCCGCAGCCGCCCAAGGGCCCGAACTGAGCAAGGCCTTCACCAAAGAGGACGACGACGCGGGCTTCACCGCGCCGCCGTCGCGCAAGCGAGCGACGCGCCTGACTCGGTTGGGCGCGTCGCTTCTTTTGGCGCGCGACGACGCCGCCGCGCGCGAGCTCCTCGAGGGCGCCGAGATCGTCGAGCCCGCACGGGGGCCGCGGGCCGCGCTCGGCGCGCGGGTGCGCTTCGCCGACGAGCGCGGGGCCACCCGTGACGTCGTGCTCGTCCACCCCGAGGAGGTGGGCCTCGTCCCCGGCGGCGTCAGCGTGTTCTCGCCGCTCGGCCAGGCGCTCCTCGGTACCGAGGCCGGCGACGTCGCCACCCTCGAGGACCGAGACGAGGAGCTCGACGTCCGCGCCGTCGAGTGGCCGTGACCGTCAGTTCGCGACGACGATCTTGCCTCGCGCCACGCTGATGCGGAGCCCGCTCGCGTCGGAGAGCACGGCGAGCGCCGTCGCGACTCGGACGTTCTCGATCGTGACCGTCACCTTCGGGAGAGAGGAGCGCACCGTCGAGTCGAGCCTCCACTCGACGCCGTCCAGCTTGCCCGCGCGCACGAGCACGTCGAGCACCGCGTCGAGCGGCGCCTCGCGCAAGGACAGCGTGACGCGGGTCGCGAGCCTGGGGTCGCCGCCTCCGGCGTCACCGGCGCAGCGCACGAGGATCGCGCTGCCCTGGTCCTCGTAGAAGAGCTGCAGCTTCGAGGCGAGCGCGTCGAAGACCATCGGGATAGGTGTATTCTTCAAGCGAATGTCGACGGTGCCCTGGACGCAGGGGTCGAGGTCGACCCGGCGCCCCGAGACCTCGGCGAGGAGCGCGTAGACCGCCTTCACGTCGGCTTGCTTGAGCTCGAGGTCGAGGGGGCGCTCGGAGAGGCCGGCGGGCGCGGCCTGCGCCTCGACCGGCGTGGCGACGGGAGCGAGGGCGAGAGCAGCGGCGAGCATGACGGAGGCGAGCGAGGGGCGCATGATCAGCGATCTCCTTGGGTGGCGAGGTCGAGGGACAGGGCGCTGGACTCCGGCTCGCCGGAGCTGCGCACGTAGAGGTGAATGCCAGCGGGTGGCGGGGTGGTGCGCGCGACCGGAGCGGGCCGACGCCCGATCGCGATCCAGACGACGACCGCCGCCGCGACCGCGACGGCAGGGACGAGCGCGAGCTTCCAGCCCAGAGGGCGCTCGGCGCGCGAGCGACGGAGAATCTGGTCGAGCTCCTCGCGCCCCTCGCGGGGGCCAGGCTCGGTCGACGAGAGCGCCTCTCGGGTGTGGTCGCGTAGGGTAGGCATCTCAGTTCTCCTCCAGTCGAAGGGCGGCTTCGTCGGCGGTGGGCGGCGCGTCGATGCCGGCCGCGGTGAGGTCCGCGCGGATCCTCCCGAGGGCGCGGTGCAAGGTCACGCGTGTGGCGTTCGGCGTGAGGCCGACGAGCGGCGCGATCTCGATCGGCGGCAGCTCGGCCTCCAGGAACAAGCACGCGACCGCCCGCTGTTGGACCGGCAGCTCGCGCAGCGATCGCTCGACGATGTTCACCGCCTGGCTCAGCACCGCGGCTCCCTCCGGGCTCTCCTTCGCCGACGCCTCGCGCGGGGGCGCCGGTCGCACGAGCCGGAGGAGGCGCTGCTTCACCCCGAGGCAGTGGTTCAAGACGACCCGGTAGAGCCAGGTGCCGACCGTCGCCCGCGGCTCCCACGCAGGGGCGGCACGGTGGAGCGCGAGGAACGCCTCTTGGACGGCCTCCCGCGCCTCGTTCGGGTCGAGCAAGACGCCGTAGGCGAGCCGGTACAGCCTCCGGCGGTGGGCCTCGTAGAGCTCGGCGAACGCGCGGTCGTCCCCTCGCGCCGCCCGCGCGAGCAGCGCGGCCTCGGCCTCGCGCGGGCCCATCTCCGCGTCGGGCTGAGAGTCGCTCGGGGTCACCAGCGTCTCCATCATGCCCCGTTGAATGCCGCCGGGCCCCCGGCATTACGGCGCCTGCGCGATTTTTCTTTCGGAGCCCGCCCCCACCACACGCCTCCAGGAGCAGCCCGACGCGCTGGGCCCGACGCGTTAGGCCCGACGCGCGCGGCCCGACGCGCGCGGCCCGACGCGTTAGGCCCGACGCGCGCAGCCCGACGCGTTAGGCCCGACGCGCTGGGCCGACGCGCTCGGCCCGACGCGCGCAGCCCGACGCGCTCGGCCCGACGCGCGCAGCCCGACGCGCGCGGCCCGACGCGTTAGGCCCGACGCGCTGGGCCGACGCGCTCGGCCCGACGCGTTAGGCCCGACGCGCGCGGCGCGAGCTCTCGGATGCGCAGCGCGGGCGCCGGGGTGGGAGCGGGTAGGTGTGGGGTCAGCGAGCGCGCGCGGGCGGGAAGTGCGCGGCCGCGATCGCGCGGCAGACGTCGTCGACGATCTCCGCCTCGCCGCGAGCGACGGCGTCCGGCGTCGAGGCCAAACGCCCCGACAAGAGCTGCGACGCGAGGCCGTGCGCGGCGGCGTGCAGCGCGCGCGCCTGGGCGAGCGTCGTCCCCGGCGCGGCGCGCTCGAGGAGCGACGCGAACGCGGTCCACGCCGCGAACGACGGCAGCGCGCGCCCCGCGGCGAGCGCCTCGCGCACGGGCGCGACCGGGAGCGGCCGCTCCGCGCAGAGCCAGTAGAGCACCGGGTGCGCGACCGCGAAGGCCACGTAGGCGCGCGGGATCGACAGCGGCGTCGGCTCGCGCTCGTAGGCCGCGACCAGAGCGCCGACGAGGCGCTGCCACCCGATGCCCGAGACCTCGAGGAGGAACGCGTCGAACGAGCCCCAGTGGTGGTACAAGAAGCCCGTCGTCTGGCCGAGCGCCTTCGCGACGAAGCGCGCCGACAGCTCGTCGCGCGACAGCGCGCGCCGCTGCTCCAGCAGGTCGCACACGACGCGCGGCGCGTCGTCGCGCGGGACCGCTCGCCTCTTCTTCGGCTCCACGCGCGGCGACGCTACCACACGTCGCGGAGCCGCCGCCTGGTAGGATGGCGGCGTGCAGCTCGCCATCGTACCCCCGGTCTTGCCCATGCTCGCCAAGCGCGCGAGCTCGCTCCCCGAAGGTGAAGGCTGGATCTTCGAGCCCAAATGGGACGGCTTCCGCGCGCTCGTCTTCAAGGACGGCGACAAGATCGTCATCCAGAGCCGCGACGAGAAGATGCTGAACCGCTACTTCCCCGAGCTCATCGCCCCTCTACGCGCGCAGCTCCCCGCGCGCTGCGCCCTCGACGGCGAGCTGGTCGTCGCCCGCGGCCAGGGCCTCGACTTCGAGGCGCTGCAGATGCGCATCCACCCGGCGGCGTCGCGGGTGAAGATGCTCTCGGAGGAGATCCCCGCCGAGATGATCTTCTGGGACGTCCTGTGCGTCGGCGACGAGAAGACGGCGCTCCGCCCGTTCGCCGAGCGTCGCGCGAAGCTCCTCGAGCTCCTCGGCGGCGCCACCCCGCCGCTCCACGTCACCCCCGCCACCACCGATCGCGCCGTGGCCGAAGACTGGTTCCGCCGCTTCGAGGGCGCGGGGCTCGACGGGGTCATGGCCAAGAGCGCGACCGGCCTCTACGAGCCCGGCAAGCGCTCGATGATCAAGGTGAAGCACGAGCGCGAGTGCGACTGCGTCGTCGCCGGCTTCCGCTGGCACAAAGACGGCGAGAACACGGCGGTCGGCTCGCTCCTCCTCGGCCTCTACGACGCCGAGGGCACGCTCCACCACGTCGGCGTCGCCGCGAGCTTCACCGCGCAGAAGCGCAAGGAGCTCGTCACCTTCCTCGCGCCGTACCGCGAGCGCGCGCTCGACGACCACCCGTGGAAGGCCTGGGGCGCGAGCCACCACGAGGACGGCCAGCGCAAGCCGGGCGCCAAGAGCCGCTGGAGCCAGGGCAAGGACCTCTCGTGGGAGGCGGTGCGCCCCGAGCTCGTCGTCCAGGTCTCGTACGACCACATGCAAGGTACACGTTTTCGCCACACCGCCCACGTGCAGCGCTGGCGCGACGACAAGCGCCCGGCGGACTGCACCTACGCCCAGCTCGAGGTGGTCGCGCCCCACGAGCTCCGCGACATCTTCGCCCAGCGCGCTCAGCCCTCGGGGGCCTGACCGCGCTTCATCGCCTCCCGCCACTCGCGGGTCGGGTCGTCGTCCGGGTCCGGGGTCTCTTGCGGGGGGCGCTCCTCGATGGGGACGTTGCGGAGGTTCACCCGGATGCGGGTCCACGTCGACGACCGCCCCCGCATGGTGTCGACCAGCACGTCGGCGGGCTGGAGCAAGGCCGACGCCGCCGGGTGACGCGCCTTCCAACGCTCGAGGCCGGCGAGCGCGGCCTCCTTGCTCGGGGAGTTGGCGATCACGAGGAGCGGCATCTTCGGCCTCGGCGCCTTGGGAGCCCCCTTGGCCCGCGACGGCGCGACCCGCGGCGCCTCGCCATCCGACTTGGGATAGTGCGGCGGCCACGGGGCGTCGGGCAGGCCCCGGCGGTCGTCGCGATCGGCGAGGTCGAGGAGCGCCTCGAGCGAGCCCGCGGTGCCCTCCATCGCCGCGCCGGGGTCGCCGATCGCGCCGAACCGCTCGGGGACGGTGAAGATCGTGAACGCCGCGGGGTCGCAGGTCGGCACCTCGTCCCAGGTGAGCGGCGTCGACACGCGAGCGTCGGGGAGCGGGCGGATCGAATAGGCGGAGCAGGTCGTCCGGTCCTTGGCGTTCTGGTTGTAGTCGAGGAAGACGCCGTGGCGCTCCTCCTTCCACCACTTGGAGGTGGCGAGGGCGGGCACGCGGCGCTCGATCTCGCGCGAGAACGCGAGGGCCGCGCGCCGCACCTCGCCGAAGGTCCAGCGGGGGTGGATGCGCGCGTTCACGTGCATGCCGCGCGAGCCGCTCGTCTTCGCGAAGCCCTGGAGGCCGAGCTCCTCGAGGAGCTTCTTCACCTCGAGGGCCACCGTCCGCACGTCGGCCCACGGGACGCCGGGGCCCGGGTCGAGGTCGACGCGCAGCTCGTCGGGGTGGTCGAGGTCGCCGGCCCGCACCGCGTGGGGGTGGAGCTCGAGGCAGCCGAGGTTCACGATCCACGCGAGCCCCGCCGCGTCGTCGACGACGATCTCGTCGGCGGTGCGCCCGGACGGGAAGGAGAGCGTCACCGTGCGCAGCCACTCGGGGCGCTTCTCGGGGGCGCGCTTCTGGTAGAACGGCTCGCCCTCGGCGCCGTCGACGAACCGCTTGAGCACCACCGGGCGGTCGCGGATCCCGGCGAGCGCGCCCTCGGCCACCGCGAGGTAGTACTTCACCACCTCGAGCTTGGTCACCCGCACCGCCCTCGAGAAGTAGAGCTTCTGCGGGTTCGTGATCCGCACCTCGCGACCGTGGACGGTGAGGATCTCGGCTTCCTCTTTCTTTGCCACGCCCCGAGGGTACACGGAAAACCAGGCTCGAACCCCGCGCGACGACGACGGGGGAATGCGGGGCCTCCGCCGCGGCGTTCGAGGGGCGTGCGCTCGCTTCTCGCGTCGGGGCTGTTCGTGCTTGTCGTCGGGTGCGGGGCCAAGGCGAGCCCGCCGGCCGCGGTGAGCGCGCCGCCCCCCGCCCCCGAGCCCGCGCCGACGACGGCGGAGGCGCCCGCGACGCCGACCCCCGAGGCGCCCGTCCGGTTCGTCGAAGACCCCGCCGCCCGCGGCCTCTGGAAGTTCGAGACCCCGAAGCTCCCCGCGCTCGACGCCAAGACCGGGGAGGTCGTGGTGCCGGATCGGGGCGACGACCGCTACGCGTTCGCCGCGGGCCTCGAGCTCTCATGGCTCGCGCCGGGCTCGAAGAAGAGCGCGCGCACCATCACCGTCCTCGCCCAGAGCGAATACCGCGCGGTGTTCCACGAGGCTCCGGCCGAGGAGACGGACGGCCGCGCGGCCGCGCTCGCGGCGACGGTGCGCGCCCGCGCCGCGCGCGCGAGCGCCGAGCTCGGCGGCGTCGACCTCCGCGCGCTCACCGCCTGCGCCGTCACCGACGCGCCGCCGCGCAAGGGCGAGAAGCCGGAGCCGGCGTCGGTGCACTGCGGGCGCCCCCAAGCGATCGACTGCGGCAAGGCGGCGGGGCGCTACGCCGGCGGGACGCTCGAGTGGAGGAGCGGCGACCGGAGCAGCCTCGTCAAGCCAGGCTGGGAGCGGCCGGCGATCCCCGCGTCCCGCGTCGCCTCGATGACCCGCGGGCGCGCCGTGGCCATGGAGATGGGCGAGTGCCTGAGCGAGGCTCACTTCGACGAGGCTTCGCGGGTCCTCGTCACACGCGTGCAATATGCATGCAAAGCGACGGCCGGCGACTGGTGCAGCTACCCGCCGGCCTGGCGCGCGGTGAAGCTCGACTGACGCCCCGACCTCGGTTCCTCTTTCCTAACGGGGCCGCCGGGGGTACACGGGAGAGCCGTGAGCGATCCCAAGCAAGACGTCCTCGACATGCTCCGCGAGCTCGGCGAGCTCACCATGCTCGAGGAGGCCGATCCCCAGTCGTTCCGCGTGCGCGCCTACGAGAGCGCGAGCCACGGCATCCAGGCGTACTCGGGCGATCTCTCCAAGCTCTCGGCCAAAGAGCTCGAGAAGATCGAGGGCATCGGCAAGAGCACCGCCCAGAAGATCCGCGAGCTCTTCGACACCGGCAAGGTGCAGAAGCTCGTCGACCTCCGGGCCAAACACCCGGCGAGCGCCGTCGCCCTCCTCCGCATCCAGGGGCTCGGCCCCAAGATGCTCCAGCGCCTGCGCAAGGAGCTCGGGGTGCAGAACCTCGAGGACCTGAAGCGCGTGCTCGCCGAGCAGAAGCTCCGGGGGATGAAGGGCCTCGGCCAGAAGTCCGAGGAGAAGCTCGCGGAGGCGGTGCGCCGCTTCGAGGCCCAGGGCGCCACCTCGCGCACGCCGATCTCGGTGGCGCTGCCGCTCGCCCAGCGCGTCGTCGCGCGCATGCTCGAGGTGCCGGGGGTCGTCCACGCCTCGTATTGCGGCTCGCTCCGCCGCTTCCTCGAGACCATCGGCGACGTCGACGTCGTCGTCGCCGCCTCCGATCCGAAGCCGGTGATGGACGCGCTCGTCGGCATGAGCGTCGTCGACCAGGTGCTCGTGCGCGGCGACGCGAAGACGAGCGTGGTCACCCGGCGCGGCACCCAGATCGACGTGCGCGTGGTCGAGGAGAAGCAGCTCGGCGCCGCGCGCCTCTACTTCACGGGGTCGAAGGGCCACAACATCAAGCTGCGCCAGCGCGCGCTCGCGCGCGGGTGGACGCTCAACGAGTACGCGCTGTCGGAGATCGAGTCCGGCAAGGTCATCGCCAGCGAGACCGAGGAGCAGATCTACGAGGCGCTCGGCCTCGCGTTCATCCCCCCGGTCTTGCGCGAGGACCAGGGGGAGATCGAGGCCGCCGAGAAGGGCGCGCTCCCCCGCGCGGTGCCGAAGATCCTCGGCGATTTCCACGTCCACACCTCGGTGTCGGGCGACGGGCGCTCGCCGATCGAGGAGGTCGTCGCCGCCGCCAAGGCGCGCGGCTACCGCGCCCTCGCCATCACCGAGCACGCCGAGGGCACCGTCTCCGGCGTCGGCCGCGAGGCGCTCCTCGAGCAGCGCGCCCGCATCGCCGCGCTGCAGAAGGAGCTCGGCAGCTCGATGAAGCTCCTCCACGGCATCGAGCTCAACATCGGCCCGAAGGGCGAGCTCGACTACGACCCCGAGTTCCGCGCCCAGTTCGACTGGTGCCTCGCGTCGATCCACGACCACTTCGAGCTCGACAAGGCCGCGCAGACCCACCGCGTCGTCACCGCGATGAAGGACCCCGACGTGCGCATGATCGGCCACCTCTCGGCGCGCATGATCGGCGGTCGACCCCCGGTCGATCTCGACCTCGACGCGGTCTTCGAGGCGGCGGAGGCGACCGGCACCGCCCTCGAGATCAACGGCGGCCTCCCCCGGCTGGATCTCTCGGTCGACGCGCTCCAGCGCGCGAGGGAGCGCGCGGTGCTCTTCGTCCTCACGAGCGACGCCCACCAGACCGACGAGCTTGACCGGGTGGAGTACGCGGCGATGAACGCCCACCGCGCGTGGATCCCGCCCGAGCGGATCGTGAACGCGTGGGCGCCGAAGGAGCTCCTGAAGTTCCTGGAGGCCAAGCGGCCGCACGAGGCGGCGCGCGGCGCGCGCTGACGGCTACTCGCCGAGGCGCAGGGCGCGCGCCTTGGTGAGCGCCGCGAGCTCGTGGCGCTGCACGGCCTCGTGCGAGGCGCGCACGAGCGAGGTCAGCGACGCGGTCTGCACCTTCATCGGGGTGCCGTACATCGCCGCGACCGCCGAGCTCGCGCGCTCCCGCTCGGTCTTTCCGAGGCCGCCGATGTTCGCGCCGTGGTCGGCGCCAGCGACGAAGTAGCGCCCCGACGACGGGTGGGTCGGCGCGTCGAGGGCGCCGCCGCTCCACGGGTCGAGCTCGCCGTACACGAGGACGAGGCGCTCGGCCGAGCCGCGCACCCAGTCGCGGGCGCGCTCGGTCACGCTGCCGTCGTACGCCGGCAGCGGCTCCTTCGGCACCACGCTCGCCCAGAACGCGTCGTGGCGGGCGTCGGACACGGCCGTCGTCTGCAGGAGCGGCGTGACGTGGGGGCCGACCTGGAGCGCGAAGCCCTGCTGCCACGCCCACTCGTACGAGAGCGCCGCCGACGAGAGCTCGGAGCTCGTGGGCGCGGGCGCGAGGTGGGGCGCCCCGCCGCGGCTCGAGAGCACGTTCTCGAAGTACGCGACGTGGGCCTTGTCGTCGGCGGTCGGCGACGGGACCTTGGCGCAGTCGCCGCCGGCCTGCCAGAAGCCCCAGTCGAAGCTCGCCAGGTACGACTCGAGGTAATACGCCGCCTCGGCCTCGGTCGCGCCGTACGTGTCGCGCAGGAACGCGACGAACGCGGGCCGGCGCGCGCCGAGCGCGCCCGTCTGGAACGCCTTCACGTCGGACGCGCAGGCCGCCGGCAAGACGCCCGACGCGAGCCGCTCCTGGTAGCGGGGGTCTTGCCGCGCGCGCGACGCGGGCGCGACGTACGCGACCGTCCCGTCCACGTCGTTCGGGTAGAGGAAGCGGTGGTACACGGCGGTGATGCCGCCCTTGCTGGCGCCGGTCGATACCCATCGTTTGGGATAGAGCTTCTTGAAGGCGGTGACGATGTCGTGCACGTCGCCCGCCCCGTTCTCGATGCTGAGCGACGACCACCGGCGGTCCTTGGTGTCGGGCAGAGACCGGCCCTGGAAGCGATGCTCGACGATGACCGTGTTGGTCTCGAACATCAGGCTCGGCTCCATCTCGTAGTAGTACTTCGGCAGGTTGTAGCCGTTGTCCATCACGGTGGTCGGCGCGGTGCAGCCGCGGTGCACGAGCTGCATCTGCTGCTCGAAGGTGACGCCGTCGCTCTTCGGCCCGTGGTCGAGCGCCTGCTTGAACTTGAACGAGAAGCAGCGCGCCGGCTTCGGCACGAACTGACCGCACGAGACCTCGGTCACGCCCACCACCCCCTGGATCTTGGAGATCGACCCGACCACGTCGTCCTCCGAGCAGACCGGCGGCGGCGCCGGCTCGGGGGTCTTCTCGGTCGGGGTGGCGGGAGCCGGCGCCGGAGCCGGGGCCGGGGCCGGCTGGGGCTGGGCGCCGTCGTCGGAGCACGCCGCGAGCAGGAGCGAGAGGAGGGCAGCGGAGAGCAGCAGGGCGCGGCGCGAGCGGATCATGGCCGTCGCCCCAGCAAGACTCGTTCCCACCCGAGACCACGGCGTTTCCGCGGGAAGGGCGACGGCGCCGCCCCACCCGTTAGGGAGCTGCCACGCCCCGGTTAGAACGCTGTCACCTTGGAGAGCTCGCCGCGGCTCGTAGGGTCGTCTCGCGCGGGTGGGGGTTGGGGGACCGCCCTCGCGAACGGCCCTCGCGAACGGCCCCCTCGCGAACGGCCCCCCCGCGAACCGCCCCGCGAACCGCCCTCGACGCCCCCGCCAGCCGCCCTCGCGGGCCGCGCGTGAATCCTTGTTGGGATACACGGTTTCACTCTCGACAGTGAACGCTGTGCTCCTCCCCTCCGCTCGGTGACAACGGCGTGAACTCGCGCGGCGCGGCCTGACGAGCGGCGTGGCACGGTTGCACCTTGGCGGCATGAGCCCCGACACCTGGATCGCGGGTGGCACGGTTCTGGCCAGCGTGGCCGCCGTCTCGCACGCGCTGCTCTTCGCCCGCGGAGGGCTCGCGCACCGAGCCTTCTGGGGTGCCTTTGCGCTCGTCCCCTTGGTCGGGCCCCTGTTCTACGTCTGCTGGCGCGAGCCGCCCGCGCTGCAAGGCGAAGACCTCGAAGCGACCGAGAGCGACACGGACGCCGAAGACTGAACGCTTCGCCCTCCGCCCTCCCCCCCTCCGCCCTTCGCCCTTCCCTCTCCGCCCTTCCCCCTTCCCTCTCCGCCCTTCCCTCTCCGCCCTTCCCCCTTCGCCCTTTCGCGCTTCGCGCTTACCCCCTCGCGCTTCGCCCTTCGCGCATGGAGCGAGACCGCCTCCTCCGTCGCCTCTTCGAGGGCGGCGGCGGCTACTGGTTCTGGCTCGCGCCCGGCGCGCCGCGATACGGTGACGCGTATGACGCGGGACGATCTCGTGGGGGCGCCGAGCCTCGGCGCAAGGTGATGCAGCCGCCGCTCACTCTCGACTTCGCAGGGCCCGCGGCCGAGGCGCTCCTCCAGCACGCCGTGCTCCCTGCTCCGTGGTTGCACGCGTACCTCGCGCTGGAGCGGCCGGCACCCGGTGAGACCTGGGAGCCTTGGCTGTTCCGCCTGCGTCACTTCGCGTCGACGTACCTGCCGATTCGCTACGCGGCGCGGCTAGGCTCTGCGCCACGGGACCGCGAGACGGACCAACGGCTCGAGCTGCTGGTCCTGTCGTCGGAACAGGATCTTTGGTCCGAGCTCGCGGCGGCGGGCCCGTCGGAGGAGTCGCCGCTCGCGTCGCTCGTGCTGGGCGCCAGGAATCCGCTGCGCCTCCACGGCTCCGAACGCGCAGCCTGGGACGCGGAGTATGGCGAGACGCTGAAGGCGCTCGGGGCGACGTGGTTCGACCTCCCGGCTTGGCCGCGCCGCGACGCGATGGCGCTGCACGTCGCGTCGTTCTACCTGCCCCTCGGCTTGCCCCCCGACGAGCCGCGGTTCGAGGATGCAGCCCACGAACGAGCGCTGCCGCCCCATGTGGCCGAGGTCGTCCACCCCGACGTCGCGCGGCTCGCCGCGTGCTGGCTCGCGCTCGCGGGCGCAGACCGCGACAGCGCGGGCGTCCCGGTCGCGCCGTGGGGCGCGCGCCCGCGGAACTACGCCGGACGGACCCTCGCCGAGTGGCTCATCCTCAAGGAGTCGCGGTAGGGCCGCTGAGCGCTCCGGTCGCGCGCGTGGGTGCCACGCGTCGTGCTCGGAGCGACGGTCGCCGTTCACTCTCGAGAGTGAACCGCGGCGGGGGTCGCGGGTCGCATCGCGGCGGCGACGCCGAGGGGCGAAGCGCGAAGGGCGAAGCGCGACGCGCAAAGGGCGAAGGGCGAAGCGCGAAGGGCGGAGCGCGGAGGCTGAAGCGCGACGCGCAAAGGGCGAAGGGCGAAGCGCGAGGGCGTTCACTCTCGAGAGTGATTGGTGCGCGGTCAGAACGGCACGAGGTCGCAATCCAGGGCGCGCGCGCAACGCTCCACGAGGGGCTTCTGCGCGGCCTCCTCTTCGTCGGACGTGTAGGCGAAGCGGAGCGCCTCCCCGGGGAGGGCGACGAGCCGAACCAGCGCCGAGGGGTCGTCGCCGAAGCGGATCACCAGCGCCTCGCCGGGCCGAAGGCGCTGGAGCCGGCTCGCGTGGGCGAGCGCTTCTTCGTGGCGACCGAAGAAGAGCCGAGGCGGCGACCGCTGGATCCACGCGGCCAGCGCCGAAGCCGCGCGCGCGCCCTCCTCCTCGTCGACGACGACGCACGCGAACGCTCGCCGGAGCCGGTCGGCGAGCTCCTGAGCCGGCAGTCGTGCCACGCCTCGCGGGCTCAGCTCGTGACCCATCGGCGCTCCGCGGGCGGGTGGGCCTCGCGCGCGGCGCGGACCGCGTTCGCTCTATGCCGAATAGGATAGCCTCGGCCGTTCACTGTCGAGAGTGAACGGCGGGCCGCCCCGGACCGAAGGCGATCGGCGCGCCTCCGCGTCACCGGCGGCTCCCCGGCCACGGCCGACCTCTCGCCGCGCCCTTCTTCGTCAGGACCGGTCGGCGGGTGAACGGATCCAGGATCGTCGCGCGCTCGTCCTCGTAGATCTCGCTCCACAGGTCGACTCCCTCGAGCCACGCCCGCAGCCACGATCGGACGTTGAACGGGGTGAGCGTCAGGCGCCCCTGGTCGGACGTCACGACGCTCCCCGCCGGGTCGACGCAGGACCAGGTCGCGCAGCCCCAGTCCCAGATCGGCAAGAGCCCTTCGGGCCAGTCCCCGGCGGCCGGTCCCGCCGACCGGAACGCCGCGTACGTCGAGAGGACCGACTC
Source organism: Myxococcales bacterium (assembly GCA_016794325.1). Taxonomy (GTDB): domain Bacteria; phylum Myxococcota_A; class Polyangia; order Polyangiales; family Polyangiaceae; genus SXNL01. The sequence continues at coordinate 42,011 of JAEUKG010000096.1, forward strand.
GTCCCCCGCGAGGGGGAGCGACGCGTACCCGGGGCCGATCCCGCCGTCGGCGACCTCTCGGTACACGCGCCGGAGGAACGAGTCGAGCGGCCCCCCGGCGGCGCGCTCGACCGCGGCGACCACCTCCTCCGAGGCCGGGGCGACGCGCGCGACGGGCGCGCGCACGCGCGGCGGCGGCGCCTCGGCGCGGAGCCTCTCCAAGAGCTCGTCGTCTTCGCTCGAGTCCGTCATCTCCCGCCGCAGGCGCCATCGTACTCGAGCGAGGCGGGCGAGCACACCCCTCCGGCGCCGGGCTTTGCGACGCTCCGAGAATCCGCATCGGGACATGCCGCGCCTCGTTCACTCTCGAGAGTGAACCGGGCGGCGCCGAGCGGGCGCGGGGCGCCGACGAGCCTCCCTGCGCGCCGCCCGACCGCGCGCGAGGGGCGGCGGCGGCCCCCGGGGCCGGCCCCCGCCGACTCGCTCTGCCCTCCGTCGTCGAGCGTCCCCGCGCTTCTGATAGGATCCCCCCGTGGTCGCGAGCGCCGCGCCGATGTCGCGCAAGAAGTGCCCGAAGTGCGGCAGCGCCTTCGGCGGCAGCGCCGCGTTCTGCCCGAACGACGGCACCGCGCTCGACGAGATCGTGAGCACCCCCGAGGCGGAGGCCGACCCCTACCTCGGCACCACCATCGCCGGCGACGTCGAGATCCGCTCGCTCGCCGGCTCGGGCGCGATGGGCAACGTCTACCGCGCGCACCAGACCTCGATGGAGCGCGACGTCGCGGTGAAGATCCTCCGCTCCGAGGTGTCGGGCAACGCCCAGGTCGTGCAGCGCTTCCACCGCGAGGCGAAGATCGCGAGCAAGCTCCAGCACCCGCACGTGGTGGAGATCTACTTCACGGGCCAGCTCCCCGACGGCGCCCTCTTCATCGTCATGGAGTTCCTCGAAGGGCAGTCGCTCGCGGCCGCCCTCGAGAAGGCCGGCGGAACGATGCCCGTCGACCGCGCCCTGGCCATCGCGCTCCAGGTCTGCGACGCCGTCGGCGAAGGCCACGCGCGCGGCATCGTGCACCGCGATCTCAAGCCCGAGAACGTGATGCTGGTGAAGCGCGGCGAGAACCGCGACTTCGCGAAGGTGCTCGACTTCGGCATCGCCAAGGCGAGCCTCGGCGAGCAGTCGCACCAGACGCAGGCGGGCCTCATCTTCGGCACCGCGCGCTACATCTCGCCCGAGGGCGCGGGCGGCGCCACCGTCGGCGCGCCCGGCGACGTGTACGCGCTGGCCACCATCGTCTACCAGATGCTCGTCGGATCGACGCCGTTCGACGCCGAGCAGACGGTCGGGATCCTGCTCAAGCACATCAACGAGCCGCCGCGCGATCTCCGATCGTGGCCCGCGGGCGTGTTCGTGCCCGAGCCCATCGCCGCCGTCGTGATGGACAACCTCGCGAAGGACCCGAAGCAGCGCGCCGAGAACGCGCGCGCCTTCGGCGCGGCGCTCGCCAACGCCGCGCACGCGGCCGACGTGGCGCCGCCCCGCTCCTCCTACGTCGCCCTCGGCGTGGTCCCGCACCCCAAGGCCTCCGTCGCGCCGACCCTGGACGACGCCGCCGGCGTGCGCGCCCCGATGGTCACGAACGCCACCGAGCCGCTCGCGCGCGTCACCGCCCCGACGCCGCTGCCCGTGAGCGCGCCGCCAGCGCCCGCGCCCGAGGACCGCAAGGCGAGCGCGCCGCCGCCGAAGCACGGGCGCCCGTGGCTCCTCGTGGTCGTCGCGTTCTTGCTCGGCGCCGCGCTCGTCGCCGTCGGGATGCAGCTCTTCACGCACCGCGTCGACGCCGACCACGTGGCCTACGTCGCGAAGACTCGGCACGCGCTCGCCGACAGCCGCTACGTCTCGCCGCCGGGCGACAACGTGCGCGACCTCGTCACCAAAGGCCTCGAGCGCTGGCCGAACGATCCGGACCTCCTGCAGCTCCGCTCGACCGCGTCGATCGAGCTCGTCACCCGCTCGATGGTCGAAGAGAAGTCCGGCGACGTCGCGGGCGCGCGCGAGCTCGCTCTCCACGCGACCGAGCTCGACCCCACCGATCACATCGCCGCGCTGCGGCTCAAAGACTGCGACGACACGCTGAGGCAGCTCGCCGGCGACGCGGGCCTCACGACCGGGCCGCCGCGCGTCGTCCTCGGGGCCAAGCTCGCGACCGCCCGCCCGGGCGACAAGGTCGAGGTCACCGCGCGCCTCATCCCCGGCGCCGCGGGCGCGAAGGCCAAGGCGAGCGGCGTCCGCTTCCAGCTCTTCGACCACCTCGACCCGAAGAACGGCAAGCCCATCCCGTTCGCCGAGACGAGCCCCCTGTCGTACACCGCCACCCTCGTCGCGCCGCCGGTCGGGAACTACGACATCGTCTTCTCCGCCGCGGTCGACGCGACGAACGTCCGCGCGCAGCGCGAGCTCGGGGTCGTGGCCCCCTGAGGGCCAGCCCACGAATTTCGCGCCCCCCCGGCTTGTCCCGAGCCCCCGGCGGCGCGCCGCCGGATCTCGCAGAGGGCGGCCGAGGCACCTCCGCGCGGAACGCGCGATTGCCTCGTATTTTTCGGCAGTTAACCACACCACGCGAACGGGTGACATGACGCCGCGCCCCAGCCGAGCCATATCGAATGCCGATGATCGCGCCGCGCAGCCCCTCCGCCAAGAAGCCCGCCCCCTCCGCCCTCCCGCTCGTCCGCGGACGCGCCCTCTCGATCGGCGGCGCGGACGCCGTCGCCGAGACCACGCGCGGCAGCTCCTGGTCCGCGCCCGCTGGCCCCGTCGTCGGGCTCGACGGGCCCCGCAAGAAGTCGATCGCCCCCGAGCTGCTCGCCACCGCGCGCGCGAAGCACGCGAGCGTCGCCGCGTACGCCCGGCTCGTCTGCCAGCTCCTCGCCCTCGGCGCCCCCGCTCGCGTCGTCGACAAGACCCAGCGCGCGATGGGCGATCAGCTCCGGCACGCGACCATGGCCTTCGGCCTCCTCGCGTCGTGCGGCGAGCCGCTCCAGCCGCGTCCCCTCCCGGAGGCCGCGGCCCCGATGCCCACCGGCGAGGCCCTCGCGCCCGCGGTGCTCCGCGACGTCATCCACCACGGCTGCGTGACCGAGACCCTCACCGCCCACTGGGCGGCGCGACGCGCCGACGTGCACGCGTCGATGGAGATCCGTGAGTACTACAACCAACTCGCGGAGGACGGCGCCCGCCACGCCGCGCTCGCGTTCGAGACCTTGACCTGGCTCTTGGCCGACGCCCCCTCGCTGGCGCCGCTCGCGGCCGCCCAAGTCGCCGCCCTCGAGGCGAGCGATCTGCCCGACATGAAGGCGGTGGTGCTCCCCCTCTTCGAGGCCGCGCTCCGCCCGCCCGCGCCGAACACCTGAGTGTCTCCTCACCGGGCACGCTACGATGCCCGGGTGACCTCGGCGTCCCCTCGGCTGACGGAACGCTACCGAGTCCTCGAGCGGCTCGGCAGCGGCGGCATGGGCGAGGTCTACGCCGCGCGCGACGAGACCGAGCAGCGCGACGTCGCGGTGAAGATCCTCTCGGTCGAGGCCGCGCAGGACCTCGAGTCGATCGCCCGGTTCGTGCGCGAGGCGCGCCTCGCCGAGCGCGTGGTGCACGAGAACGTGGTCCGCGTGCTCGAGCTCGGCACGACCGACGCGGGCACCCCCTTCCTCGTCCTCGAGCGCCTCGTGGGCGAGACGCTCGAGGCGCGCCTCCTGCGCGGGCAGCTCTCGCTCGTCGACGCGGCGCGCGTGGGCGTCGGGATCCTCGCCGGGCTCGAGGCGATCCACGCCGAGCAGGTCATCCACCGCGACGTGAAGCCCGCGAACGTGTTCCTCGTCGGCGGGTCGGTCGATCGCGTCAAGCTCATCGACTTCGGCGTCGCCAAGCTCCTCGGGGATCGCGGCCTCACCCGCACCGGCACCCTCGTCGGCACCCCCGTCTACATGGCTCCCGAGCAGCTCCGCGACGAGGGGGTCGACATGCGCACCGACATCTACGGCGCGGGCGCGACGCTCTACGAGGCGCTCACCGGGCGGCCTCCGTTCGTGGAGGACGGCGCCCGCCTCTACAAGGCCGTCCTCACCGGCGCGCTCGTCCCTCTCCGCGACCTCCGCCCCTCCATCGATCCCGAGCTCGCCTCGATCGTCCACACCGCGCTCGCCAAAGACTCCGCGCTTCGCTTCCGCACCGCGATCGAGATGCACGAGCGCCTCGCCGCGTGGCTCGCCCTCGCCTCCAATCGCGTCTTGCCGAGCTCGCGTCGACCGCGCGAGGGCGGGTCGGTCAGGCCCCCCTCCGCGCCGGCCGCGGCTGTGCCCGACGGCGGCGAGCGGAGGGCGAAGCGCGCGCGGTCACCCCTCGGGGTCGGCGTCGCCGCCGTCGTCGGCGCGCTCGTGCTCGTGAGCCTCGCGGCCGGCGCGCTCGCGGCGGTCGTGACACGACCGCGCAAGTTGGTGACACCGGTCCGCGCGCTCGCCGCTCCCCCGGAGGCAGCGGCCGCGGACGCCTCGCCGCCCGAGAGCGCGGCGCCGATCGCGCCGTCGTCGAGCGAGGCGAGGTCCGCCGCGGCCAAGCCGGTCCGAGCCCCGACCTTGACGTACACCGAGAACATCGGCGGGGGCGCCTCGTCGTTCATCAGCGAAGCGGACGCGGACCGCATCCGGGCGGCGTTCATGCGCTACAGGCGCGAGACGCTCACCCCGGCCATCCGCCGGTGCCTCGTCCCCGTCCGGAGCCCGTGCGAGGCGACCCTGAGCTGCAACGTGTCGACGCGCGAGGGGACGCACGTGCGCGTGGTCAACGGCCATGATTGCTTCGACGAGCGGACGACGGCTTGCCTGGGGCGGATCCCGGACATGCCCGTACCCCCGCTCGAGGACCGCCCGACCGAGCACCTGTGGGTGTGGTCCGGCGGGTACTACGTCCGGCTCGTCTACCGGTGACCCCCGGGTCGCCGCGTTGCGCGGCCTCCCGAACGATGAAAGACTGGGCCATCGTGCGCTCCCTCCTTCGTGTCGCCGCGGCCGCGGCGCTGCTCGTCGCCTGCGGCGGCGAGGCCCCCCCTCCGCCCAAGGCCCCCACCACCACGACCCACCCCGCGCCGGCCCCGCGCGAGAAGGTGCGGCACGGCGGCGGTGGCGCGTTCCACACCACCGGGATGAGCTACGAGGAGGCGCTGAACGTGCCCGAGGACCTCGACGCGGTGAAGCGCGAGCCCGAGCTGTCGAACACCGAGCTGTCGGCGCCGCTGAGGAGCGCGGCGTTCATCGGCGAGTGCGGGGCTCCGGACTCGATGAAGGTCACCGTCAAGGTCGCGGTCGTCGACGGCCGCGCGATGGGCGTCTCGGTCGCGGTCTCGCCGGACGACCCCGAGATCGCGCAGTGCATCGACAAAGCCGTGCGCGCGCTGTCGTGGCGCGTGAGCAAGAAGCGCTTCTCGCTCACGACCGTGTACTGAGCCGCCTACTCCGCCGCCGACGCGACCCGCGCGGCCGCGGGGGAGAGGAGGTGCTCGAGCGCCGCGCCGATCTCGCGGTGGGCGTGGCGGAAGCCGGAGCGGGCAGCGACCTCCGGCAGCGCGCGCTGCGACGCGAGGACGATCTCCGCGGCCTCCCCGAGCGCGGCCGCGATCGCGAACCTCGGCACGCCGAGGACCGCGGGGCGTCCGAGCGCGCGCCCGAGCGCGCGCGTGAGCTCGGCGTTGGTCGCCGGCGCGGGGGCGGTGACGTTCATCGGACCGCGGATCGAGCGCGACTCCGCCGCGTGGAGGAGCATCCCCACCGCGTCGTCGAGGTGGATCCAGGACATCCACTGCTTGCCCCCGGCGATGGCGCCGCCGAGGCCGAGGCGGAACGGCGGGAGCATCGCGGAGAGCGCGCCGCCGTCGGGTGACAACACCACGCCGAAGCGCGCGAGCACCACGCGGACGCCGAGCGCCTCCGCCTGCAGGGCCTCGGCCTCCCACTCCCGACAGACGTCGGCGAGGAAGCCCGCGCCCGCCGGATCGCGCTCGGTGAGCTCGTCGTCCCCGCGCGAGCCGTAGAAGCCGACCGCCGAGGCGCAGACGAGCGCGCGCGGCCGCTCGGCCGACGCCTCGATCGCGCGCACGATGGAGCGCGTCCCCGCGACGCGGGAGGCGCGGATGCGCGCCTTCTTCTCCGGTGACCACCGCCCGCCGGCGACGGGATCGCCGGCGAGGTGGAAGACGACGTCGGCGCCCTCGAGCGCAGGCGACGGGGCCGGCGCCGAGGTGTCCCAGCGAACGGCCCGCGCCCCCTCGGGGGCGCGCGACGGATCTCGGACGAGCGCCACCGGAGCGACGAGGCGCGAGGCGAGCGCGCGCCCGATGAGCCCCGTCGCTCCCGTGACGACGGCCTTCACTGCGGGATCACCACGGTGTCGATGACGTGGATGACGCCGTTCGAGCAGGCGATGTCGGCCTTCACCACCTTGGCGTCGTTGATCATCACCGAGCCGCCGGCCGCCGAGACCTTGAGCTCCTTGCCCTGCACCGTCTTCGCCGAGGTGAGCTTGGCCGCGTCGGCCGCCATCACCTTGCCCGAGACGACGTGGTACGTGAGCACCGCCTTCAGCTTGTCCTTGTTCTCGGGCTTGAGGAGCCCCTCGACCGTGCCCGGCGGGAGCTTGGCGAACGCCTCGTCGGTCGGGGCGAAGACGGTGTAGGGGCCGGGGCCCTTGAGCGTGTCGACGAGGTCCGCGGCCTTCACCGCGGCGACCAGCGTCTTGAACTGGCCCGCCGACACGGCGGTGTCGACGATGTCGGACTTCGCGCTCGCGCTCGGGCCGCCCTGCGCGCTCGTGGGAGCCGCTGCGCCGGGCTCGCTCTGGGCGCCGCCGCCGCAGCCGGCGAGGGTGACGATGGACATGGAGGCGAGGAACGCGAGCGAACGGAGGGACATGGGGATTCTCCTTGAGGTTTCGGGTGACCCCTCCATGTATAGGCTTTGTATAACTTCTGTCAAGCCCTCGTCCACGCGCGGGGCCCAAATCCGTCGGACCGAAGCCGGAGAGTTCGAGGACAATGGCGGGCATGACCCGCGCGCGCTCCGCCGCCGCTCCGTCCGGGCCGGCCTATTCGATCCGCGTCGTGTCGCGCATGACGTCGATCGAGCCGGAGACGCTCCGGATGTGGGAGCGCCGCTACGGCTTCCCGACCCCGAGCCGCACCGAGGGCGGCGCCCGCGTCTACTCGGAGTCGGACGTCACCGCCCTGAACCTCATCGTGCGCGCGATGCGTGAGGGCTACCGCCCCGGCGAGATCGTCGGCAAGTCGATCCCCGAGCTCGAGGCGATCGCGCGCCGCGCCACCCCCGCCGACGCCGGCGCCGGCGGCCGGCCCGGGCTCGACGATCTCTTCGCCGCCCTCCTGCGCGACGACGTGCGGGAGCTCCGCGCGATCACGCGGCGCGCCGCGGTGCTCCTCGGGCCCGCGCGGTTCGTCTCCGAGCTCGCCCAGCCGGCGGCGGCGCGCGCGGGCGACATGTGGAGCGCGGGGGAGCTCGAGGTGCGCCACGAGCACGTGCTCAGCGAGGTACTCTCGACGCAGCTCCACCTCCTCGCGTCGACGTTCGACGACGCGCAGTCCGGCCCCATCGTGGTCCTCGCGACCCTGCCCGGCGAGCAGCACGGCCTCCCGCTCGACCTCGTCGCCGTCTATCTCGGTTCGCACGGCGCGCGGCCGCACGTCGTCGGCGTCGACACGCCGCCGGAGCAGATCGCCGAGGCCGCGCGCGCGTTCGACGCCGACGCGGTGGCGATCGGGGTGAGCGGCGCCGCCGACCGCAAGCGCTCGCGCCGCGACCTCCGGACGCTCCTCGACCACCTCCCCCGGAAGGTCAGCGTGTGGCTCGGCGGCGGCGGAGCCGCGGAGCTCGGCCAGGGCGGCGAGGCGGGCGTGAGCGTCATCGCGAGCTTCGCCGATCTCGACGCCGCGCTGCGCGCGCCCCGGCGCCGCGCCTGAGGCCTTAGAAGGCCCCCGCGGGGGAAGTCCGGCGCGTTCCTGGCGTAGACCAATCCAGGAAGGACGGACGATGAAGAGAATCGGAACGTTGTTGGTCGGCCTCACCCTCGCGACGCAGGTCGGCTGCGCCGGGATCAAGATCGACTCGAAGATCGACGCCAAGCTCCCCTCGGTCGGCAACGAGGGTGGAGCGAAGAACGAGGCCAAGGGCAAGGCGGGCGCGACCCAGACCACCGCCGCCGAGCAGCCCGCGGCGCCGCGCGCGCCCGAGCGCCGCTCCGGCGGCGAGGCCAAGGGCGAAGACGGCCCGGACTACGCGAAGATGTCGGAGGCCGAGGTCGCGAAGATCAAGGTGAAGCTCGTGTTCGGCGAGCTCCACGAGCCCACCGTCACCGAGAAGAACGGCCGCCACGTGAAGGGCTCGGTCAAGAGCTACTTCGACAAGGGCTGGCGCGAGCAGGCCTTCGACCGCCGCTGGCGCAGCATCATGGACGCCAAGTATCCCGACTGGGAGAAGAGCCGCTGCCAGAAGGTGGCCGCCGACGTCACCGACCCGAAGATGGGCGAGGTTCGGTGCGACGGCGAGCTCCGCCACGTGCTCTACCGGCTCGACACCGTCGAGGCCGCGCTCGCCGCCATCAACGACGCCGCGTTCACCAAGGAGACGCGGGCGCGGTTCCTCAAGACCGCCGGCCAATACGACACCTACGGAGACTTCTCGGTCTCGAACTATCCCGGTTGGCTGCACCTGAACCTCAAGGACGACCGCCCGATGAAGGAGTGGCGGCGCCCGGTGCTCCGCGCGCTCATCGGCTTCGCGAAGCAGAACCAGCTCGACGCCACCGAGCTCGAGGGCGCGCTCGCGGCGACGCCGCAGTACCGGTGCCGGTGGGATCCGTGGGTGTTCCAGCGCGACCACCTCGGCGGCGGCAACTTCGACGCCAAGCTCCACGCCTCGCGCGGGGTGCGGCCGCTCTACAAGAACGAGAGCTACCGCGCCGGCGGTGAGGTCGCGTGCTCGGCGGTGCCGAAGGCGAGCCAGGACGCCGACGCGCTGCGAGCGGCCAAGGGGGAGTGGAAGCGCCCCGACGACGTGCTCGCGACCGAGCTCCTGCCCCGCGAGGACTGGGAGGTCTACCGCAACGACCTCGGGATCGTGATGGGCAAGGAGCGGGTGGAGAAGGTCTACGTCCGCGAGGAGTTCTGACCGCTCACGGGAGCTTGGCCGGCGTGGGGATCGACGTCCCTCTGCGGATCTCGTCGACCACCGCGTCGGCCAGCGCGTTGTCGGCCTGCTCGCAGGCCTTCGTCACGTCGCCCGACATCGCGCCCTTGCACTCCTTGCCTCGCCGCTGGAACGCGGCGAGCACCTTGGGGCTCTTGAGGAGCGCGTCTTTGGTGCCGGAGTCGTAGAGGTGCCACTGGAGCGGCGCGTGCCTGGGTGACGGCGGCTTCTTGGTGAGGACCTCGCCGTCGTCGAGGGTGTAGCAGTTGCCGTCCCAGCGCATCACGACGTAGCCGCCGCCGGCGCCGACCACGATGCCGCCCTTCGGGACGGGGCGACGCTTGAGGACGAGCACCTCCTCCTCGAAGCGGAGCCGCGCGCGCGCGCTCTTGCCGCCGTCGGCGTTCCACCCGTCGACGTCGCCGCGCAGGTACACGCGCGAGAACGGCAGCCCCGGCGCGAAGAGCGCGAGCGCGACGTCGGGGAAGGCGCCGTTGCACAAACGTTGTACGAAGCCCGGATCCATCCCGCACACCCCGCCGTCGTTGGTGGCGCACGCCGAGGGCAGGCCCGCGGGCGCGGCGGCTGCCGAGGGCGACGGAGGCGCGGCCGCCGACGCCGACGGCGCGGGCTCGGTGGGCGCCTCGGACGACGACGCGGCCGCGGCGGGCGCCTTGGGCGACGAGCCGCAGGCGACGGCAACGAGGGGCACGGCGATGGTGACGACCCGCGCTCGAGGTCTCATGAGGACCGAGAGTAGATCAGCGCGCGTGAAGCTCGATCAAAATCGGCCGCCGGCGCCCGTCGAGATCACCGCGCGCGCGGACGACACGACCTCCGACCGTCTTGCCTGCTCGCGAGCTCGAAGCGTTCGCGTTCGCGTTCGCGTTCGCGTTCGCGTTCGGGGCCAGAGGGTTGGGGCCAGAGGGTTGGGGCCAGAGGGTTGGGGCCAGAGGCGGGAGAGGGCCGTGTGGCGCGAACGCCAGGGGCCGGTCAGCGGATGAGCGGCCGCCTGGTTGGCTCAGCGCGGCTGGGCGGCGTCGCGGAGGCCCGCGACTTGAGCCACGTTCTCCGGCACGAGGAGCCCCACGAGCTCGCCGGAGTCGAGCACGGGGAGCATCGGCAGCTCGGCGCGGGTGAGGCGCTCGAGCGCGACCTCGACGAGCTCGCCCGGCGCGGCGCTGTCGTCGATCTCGATCATCACGTTGCCGATCGCGTCGCCCGCGCCCCCGGCGGCGGCGCGGCGGATCAGCTCGGCCGCGCTGACCACCCCCACCAGCCTCGCGCCGTCGAGCACGGGGAAATCGCGCTGCAGCGCGTGGATCGCGCGCTCGACGCCGAGCCCCACCGGATCGCGCGCGTCGAGGGTCTCGAAGCGGGTGACCATCGCGTCGCCGACCCGCACGCGCTCGAGCGCCGCGTTCATGTGCACGAGCGCGTCCTCCTCGGCGGCGCCGATCCACACGAAGAGCGCGACGAAGACGAGCATCGGGCTGCCGAAGAGGCCCGCGAGCCCGAAGAGGAGCGCCATCAGCTGGCCAATGCGCGCCGCGATGTCGGTCGCCCGCACGCGGCCCATCCGCAGGGCGAGGAGCGCGCGGAGGACCCGGCCGCCGTCGAGCGGGAACGCCGGCAGCAGGTTGAAGACCGCGAGGGCGACGTTCGCCCAGAAGAGCTTGGCGAGCAGCGAGCCGCCGACGACGCCGACGGCCTGAGGCGACCACGGCGCGCCCACCGCGCGCATCCCCGCGAACGCCACGATCGCGAGCGCCACGTTCACGAGCGGCCCCGCGATCGCGACCAGGAGCTCTTGCCGCGGGTTGTCGGGCATCTTCTCGAGGCGCGCGACTCCGCCGATCGGCAAGAGGGTGATGTCGCGGGTGCGGATGCCGAACCGCCGCGCGGTGAGCGCGTGGCCGAGCTCGTGGAGGATCACGATGCCGAACAGCGCGATCATCGACAGCACGCCTTGGGTCGCGGCGGCGAGCTTCTCGCCGGCGACGAGGTGCGACACCAGGATCCACGCGAGCAGGGCGAGGAACGTCCCGTGGACCTTGATCTCGATGCCCGCGATCCGACCGATCGACCAGGACCAACGCGACCGGGGAGCGTGCGGCTGTTTCATCGAGGACCTTGCCTGCGGGCGGTACTAGCAACATGCGCACCCGAGGCGAACCGCGCACGAAGATCGCGCAGCGCCGCGCGCGGGGGCGCGCAAGATGCGCGCCCGCGCACGCGGTGCGGGGGGTAGAATGGCCCCATGCGTGGCGCCGTCACCTTCACCTGGATCGCGCTCGGCGCCGCGCTCGGCGTCGCCTGCGGCGCCGGCAGCGAGCCCGCGACGGTGACGCCGGTCGCGCTGCCCGCCGTCAGCTCGACCGCGAGCCCCGCGCCGACGCCGCCGACGCCGGCCGCCCCCATCGAGGCGCCGCCCGAGGGCCCCCTCGGAGAGGCGGTGCGCGACGCCGCGGCGGCCGCGCTCCCGCCGCGCGACGCGGCGACGGAGGTCTTCCTCGAGGCGTACGCGCTCGAGAAGAAGCGGGACCTCGCGGGGGCGAGGCGGAGGTACTACGACCTCATCACGAAGCACCCCGGCTCGGCCGCAATCCCGCAGGCGTACCTCGCGTTCGGCGAGCTCTTCTTCGCCGAGGCCGAGGCCGATCCTTCCAAGCGCGAGCTCGCGGCCCAGGCGTACCGCGAGGTCGTGAAGTATCCGCCGCCGGGAAACGCGGTCCACGCGTTCGCGCTGCTCCGGCTCGGCGAGGGGTTCGCGCGCGCCCACGACGGCCCGAACGCGCTGTCGTCGCTGCGCAAGGCGCTCGACGCCCTCGCCCAACACCCGGGCTCGCCGGAGGCGGCGCGGGTCGAGCGGGCGGCCGTGCAGGGGCTCGTCACCGCGTACGCCGAGAGCGGCCGGCCCGAGGCCGCGGCGGCCTTCTTCCGCGCGAGCCACCTCGACGTCCCCGCCGCGCTCGCCAAGCTGATCGCGGAGTACCGGCGGATCGGCGATCCGCGGCCGACCCTCGTCGCGGCGAGCGCGGCGCTCGACGTCGGCAAGCACCCCGACCTCTGCCGCGAGGCCGGGCTCGCGGCGCGCGAGGCGAGCGGCGGCGCCGACCGGGCGGTGGCCCAGGCGGCGCGCGACCTCGAGCAGAAGCAGCGCGCGACCTGCGGACCGTGAGCCCATGAAGACGACGAAGAAGGACTGCCCCTGCGGATCCGGTGCACTCTACAAGGATTGCTGCGGGCCGCTCCACGCGGGCAAGGCGGCCGCGCCCACCCCCGAGGCCCTCATGCGCTCGCGCTTCTCGGCGTTCGCCCGGGGCGAGGTGGGCTACCTCGTGCGCACCCTCGACCCCGAGCACGAAGACCGCGCGCTCGGCGAGGCCGCGCTCACCCTGGCCCTCCGCGAGACCTGCTCGCGCCTGCGCTTCATGGGCCTGGCCGTGCTCGACGCGCGCGAGCGCGGCGACGAGGGCGAGGTGACGTTCCGCGCCAAGGTCTTCGACAAGGGCAAGGACGTCTCGTTCACCGAGCGCTCGGAGTTCCGCCGGCGCGGCGGCGCGTGGGTCTACGTCGGGCCGCTGCCCGAGCGCTCGTAGACGAGGCAGTGGTTGTTGGCCGGCATCGCGACGACGTCGCGCCGCGCGAAGCCGCGCTCCTCCGCGACGCGCGTGATGTCGGTCTCGTCGCGCACCCCCCACCGGGGATCGCGGGCGCGGAGCGAGGCGTCGAACTCGACGTTGCTCGGGGCGGTGACGCCCCCGAAGCGGTACGGCCCGTAGAGCACGAGCGGCGCGCCCGGCGCGAGCAGGCGCGACGCCCCCGCGAACAGCGCCGGCGTCGCCTCCCACGGCGCGATGTGGATCATGTTGATGCAGACGACGGCGTCGGCCTCGACGTCGCCCCAGTCGGAGGTGACGTCGAGCCGGCGCGCGGGGAGCACGTTCTCGGGCCCCTCCGCCCGCCACGCCTCGATGCTCTCGAGCGACGCGGCGTCGCCGTCGGTGGGCTGCCACTCGAGCCACGGCATTTCGCGTGCAAAATACACGGAGTGCTGCCCCGTGCCCGAGGCGATCTCGAGCACGCGCCGGCGCCCGGCGAGGCGCGGGCGCAGGACGTCGAGGATGAAGGCGCGGTTTCGCTCGGTCGCGGGCGCGTGACGCTTCACGCGCGCCGCGAGCGGCGGCGCGCGATCGCGCCCACCGCGAGGAGCACCGGACCGAACGCGGCGAAGCCGCTCGGGTCGACGGGGGAGGCCGAGCAGCCCGACTTCGCGGGCGCCGACGACGAGGCCGGCGCCGCGGACGCGCTCGCGGCGGCGGACGCGCTCGGCGCCGCGGACGCGCTCGGCGCCGCGGACGCGCTCGGCGCGTCGCTCGGCGCGGCCTTGGCGTTCACCTGCGCGGACGACACCTTCTTCACGCCGCACTTGCCGCCTTCGCGCTTCTCGAGCGCGTATTTGGCGGTGACGGCCGCGATGTTGGCCTTCGTGTCGACGAGGGTCGTCTCCTCGATCTTGCCACACGAGGTGGCCTTGCCGAGGAGCTTCTGAGCCTCGGCGCCCTCGGCGCCCCAGCCGAGGTCCTTGGCGACGAGATCCTCGAGCGGCTTCTTGTCCTTCGTCGGGATCGCGTAGACCTCCGGCGGGAGCTTCACCCGGCACTCCATCGGGGCGGTCGTCGCGAAGGCCACCTGGTGGCGGCCTTCCTTCGAGTTGCAGCCGAGGAGCACGATCGTCGTGTCCTTGAACGCGTCCTGCCCGTCCAGCGTGAGCTGGAGGGGGACGTACGTCTTGCCCTCCGGGAGGAGGTCGGCGCGCGCGGCGCCGGCGACGAGGCAGGGGGCGAGGGCGAGGGCGAGGGTGAGGAGTCGGCGGTTCATCGACCGCCGAGGCTACCACGCTCTCAGGAAGACGACAGACCGGCGTAGATGACGCTGCCGCCCTTGATCTTGTCGACGATCGCGTCCTTGACGTCCTCGTCGAGGACCAGGCAACCCCACGAGCGACCCTGCTTGGAGTTGCCCTCCTTCACGTAGGAGGCGGTGTGGACGACGACGGCGCGATCGCGGGCGCGGTAGTTCGTGTCCGACAGGCCGTCGAGGCGCATCGAGCGGCCGTGTTTGCCCGAGTAGATCTCGGCGGTGAGGTAGTAGCCGAGCGACGACGCGTTCGACCCGCTCAGGTTGCTGAACTTCTCGGCCGTGCCGTTGTTGTCGGCGTCGCTGCCCGAGCCGTGCGCCACGACGTGCGACTGCACCGAGCCGGTGCGCATGTCGATGAGGAAGAAGCGCTTCTTGCCCGAGTGCTTCGAGAAGTCGACCACCGTGAGGTAGTTCTTGTTCGTGATCTTCGACTTGTTGGCGTCGAAGAACACGAGCGCGTCCTCGAGGAGCTTCTTCGGGATCACGCCGCCGTCGTCGACGTTGTCGTATTTGGCGAGCACGTTGGCGCGCTCGGTCGCGCTGAGGCGAGGCTCCACGAAGCCGGTGACGCGCAGCGCGCCCTCCGACGATGCGGGCTCGGCGTTGGCGTCGTCGGCCTCCTCTTCGGTGCCGTCGACGGCGCAGCCGGCGACCAGGATGGATGCGAGAGCGGCGAGAGCGAGGGCATGGATACGCATGCCTGACGCTTCTGCAATCGACAGACCACTCCCCACATGTGGGGAAATCGCGGCGTTTGTCAGGAGCTGTCTGGATCCTGAGACACACACGGATCCGTCATGAACCCCCTCCTGATCCAGCGGATCGTGGGTCCCCCGCCCTATCTCTCGGAAGTTGCACTGGAATTCGCGCTCACGAGAACTTTCCGGTGACGGCGTACCGCGACCGTTCGAGCCGACGCTCGAGCGCGCCTTGACATTTCGCCATTCGGCTATATAGCTAATTGGCAATGAATGACGCCCACCTCGATCGTGCGTTCGCGGCGCTCGCCGATCCGACCCGCCGAGCGATCCTCGCGCGCCTCGCCCTCGGTGAGGCCACGGTGTCGGAGCTCGCGGCGCCGTTCGGCCTCGCGCAGCCCACCATCTCCAAGCACCTCATCGTGCTCGAGGAGGCGGGGCTCATCCGCCAGCGCCGCGACGCGCAGCGGCGCCCCCGCGAGCTCGTCGTCGGCGGCCCGCTCGAGGAGGTCGACCGGTGGCTCGCGCCGTTCCGGGAGCAGTGGGAGCGCAGGCTCGACGGCCTCGACGCGTACCTCCGCACCCTGGCCCCCGCCCCGAGCCCACCGCCGAAGAAGCGCAAGAAGCCCACGCCCCCGACCCCCTGAGAGGAACCCCATGCTGCACGACGAGCGAACGACGACGACCATCGACCGGGATACCTTCACCATCACCTTCCGCCGCACGCTGGGCGCGCCGCGCGAGCTCGTCTTCGAGGCGTGGACCAGCGCCGAGCACGTCGTTCACTGGTGGGACCCGTCGGGGGTGCGCCTCGCCGAGTGCGCGATCGACCTCCGCCTCGGGGGCCGCTTCCGCTTCGCGAACGCCGGCCACGCCCACTCGCCGCCATTCGAGGGCGAGTACACCAAGATCGACGCGCCGTCGGAGCTCCAGTTCCTCGCGATGGGCGCGGCCGGCACCGTGCGCCTCGAGGTCGCGGGGACCGGGACCTCGATGACGGTGACCATCCGGTGCGCGAACGCCGAGCACCTCGCGAAGTTCGTCGAGCTCGGCGTCGCCGACGGCACGGCGCGCACGCTCGAGAACCTGGCGGCTCACCTCGCGCGCTGACGAGGGCCAGCCGCGAGGCGGCGAAATTCTCATACGAATCCGGGGCCTGCACGCGGAGCCTGCCCGCGTTGAGACGGTCGGCGCCGGCGCGTGACACTAGGCATGCGCACCTCGATCATCACCACCGTCACCCTGCTCTCGTCCCTCTTCGTGTCCGTCGCGGCCTGCAACCAGAGAGAGGTCGAGCCCGTGGGCTCCGACCGCGCCGCGATCTGCAACGGCGGCGGCGGCGGCGGCGGCGGCGGGTGCGTCGACGACGGGACCGGCTGCCCCGCGGAGTGCAGCACCTGCTTCCGATCG